>JAJYMD010000310.1 GCA_021787255.1 Actinomycetes bacterium
CGGCCCCGATCCAGTCCCCGTCCCCGTCCACGACGCTCCTCAGCCCGTGCCCTGTGCTCCATGTATCGCTGGTGCTCCCAGCGCTCTCCACTTCCAACCATTTCGCACCACTCTACTCCCCAATCCGCCACCCGTCAACCATGCGGCCCACTTCCGAGCCACTCCGCATCCCCACGTGGGCAACGGCACAACGACATAGGGCGCAGGGCGCACGGCGCAGCGCAGGGGCGCAGGGAAGGGGCGCAGACGAGAAGCAAGGTGGATCGAGGCAGCGCGCCGAGGGGAGGGACCTTCGAACGGCAGGCCGTCAGGCGCGCACCACTTCCCATGAGGGCGGCTCTTCGAGGGCGTCGAGGAGGGCGTCGAGGAGGGCGTCGTGGCCCCACCCCCCGGCACCCAGCTCCTCCAGGCCGACGGCGGCGTCCCGAAGAGCCTTCGAGAGCCCGAGCCGTGCCTCGGGCGCGACGCGCAGAATTTCGACGAGCAGCCGGGCGTCCCACCGGCGGTACGCGCAGCCGTGCACGAGCACGCCCTCGCGGCTGCGCCATTGGGCGAGACCGACGAGCTTGCGACCCCCCCAGGAGACCTCCCCGGGACCGACGCCGGCGAAGCACACCACGTCGCTCCCCGGCGCGGGAACCGACGCTCCACGATGGACGGCCAGCAGCTCGGATCCTCCTCCCCCGTGAGACGCGCGGAGTGCCCGTGCCCACCATTCGCCCGCCACGAGCGCGCTGGCACGCGGCTCGGCAGACCAGAGCGGATCTGTGCGCGGCACCCACAGGTCGGCCCAGACCTGCTCGCCGGGAAGGAGCAGGACCGCTCCCCCGCCGCTCCGCCGGCGCACGACCGTGACCCCGCGTCGCAGGGCGTGGTCGGCGTCGACGACGGAGATCGACTGCGTGCTGCCGAGGACGACCGTGGGCTCGCCCACCTCGCGCAGGACGACACGTCGGCCTGCGGCGCGGAACGACTCCACGTCGAAGGCGGCAGGGGTCCGGAGAGCCCCCGGCATGCTCGGAACCCCTGGCGTGCTCAGGCCCTGGGCGTGCTCAGGAGGCCGCCGCCAGGTACGGCTCCCACAGCGGGTCGATCTCGGCGAGATGGCGCAGCCGCCAGAGGTGCCCGTCGGGAGCCCAGGGCTTGAACGAGAGCGTCCAACCGATCTCGGAGAGCAGCTGATCGCCCTTCATCAGGTTGTCCCGCTTGCACGACGCCACGACGTTCGTCCACTCGTGCCGTCCCCCGCGGCTTCTCGGCACGACGTGGTCGATGGTGTCGGCAGCCTGTGCGCAGTACGCGCACACGCCACCGTCACGGCGCAGCACCGCACGCCTCGTGAGCGGCGGCGTACGTGCCCAACGGGGGATGCGCACCATTCGGGAGAGCCGCACGATCGCCGGCACCTCGACGCTCAGCTGCGCGGAGCGGAACACCCTTCCTTCGGGTCGGAACGCGACCGCCTCCGCGCGGCCGTCGAGCATCAGCACGACGGCGCGCCGGTCCGAGACCAGCGCCAGCGGCTCGTACGTCGCATTGAGCAGGAGGACCCGCTCCATGCTCCCGAAGGCTACCGGAGCGCGCGAGGAGGGCGACGCCACCGCTCCTTGCACCAGACGAGGAACTCGACGACGTCGTCGGGCTCGGGAGTCGCGTCGCCATCGCCTCCGTACGCGGTCTCCATGCGAAACCGCCAGTAGTCCGCGTCGGGCCATGGGCACGGCGGCCAGCGCGACCACCAGCGCGAAGGTGCCATGCGCACGCCCGCGACCAACGCGACCGGCCACAGCCCGGGCCGGGAAGCCACCGCCCGGAGCACCATTCCGGCGGCCCTGCGCCTGCTCACCTCGTGTCCCCTCGCTGCCCGCCCCGGTCCCGACCCGGCCCGGCCCCGGCCGGAGCAGGTCGCGCGCCGGGCCAGGTCGCGCCTGGCCAGGTCGCGCCCCGCCCGAGCCCGCGGAACCCGACCGCTCCGGCCCCGACGAGAGGACCGTCTGCACCGAGCCCGCCGGGCACGACCCTCGCGTGCGCGACGAAGTCCAGCCGCGCCCGTGCGGACAGCTCCGCCTGCGCCGCATCGAAGAACGGCGCGCCGAAGCCGAGCGCGACCGACCCGGAGACGACTGCAAGGTCGAGGTCCACGAGCGCGGCCACCGATGCGATCGCGCGCCCGACGAGCGTCCCCGCCCGCTCGACGACGTCGGGGGGTGCCTCTGCGGGCGCACGCCCGGTGGCCGCCTCGATCGCCGTGCCCGACGCCTCCGCCTCCAGGCAGCCGCGGCCGCCGCACGCGCACCTGCGCCCGTCGGGCACCACGACCACGTGGCCGACGTGCCCCGCGTTGCCGAGCCGCCCGTCGAGAAGCTTCCCGTCCGCCACGAGGCCACCGCCGACGCCCGTCGAGACCACCATCGCGAGGTAGTTGTCGCGTCCGCGGGCACTCCCGTACCTGCCCTCTGCGACTGCGAGCGCCTTCGCGTCGTTGTCGACGAAGGTCGGGAGCCCCGTCAGCGCCTGGAGCCGGCTGCGCAGGGGGAAGCCTCGCCAGGCTGGGATGTTGAGCGGCGAGACGGCGTCGCCCTCGTCGCGCATCGGCCCGCCACAGCCCACTCCGCACGCCAGGGCGCCCGCGGCGAGAGGGTCGTCGAGCACCTCGCGCACGAGCGAGCTGACCGCCGTCCACAGCGTCTCGGCGTCCGCCGCCGAGGGGGTCGGCACCTGCGCCGCGTCGAGCACCCGGCCGTCGGACCCGACCACCCCTGCCCGGAGCTTGGTCCCGCCGATGTCGACGGCCAGGACGTGCCCGGCGCTCAGCGGTCGCGCCGGAAGAGGTGCGTGCGCAACCACTCCCGGGTACCGTCGAAGGCGTGCTCGATGCCGGCCTGCTGCTCTCCAGAGCGGCGCGCCCTCGTGAGATCGTGCCAGCTGGCCTTGCCCAGGCGCCGCAGGTTCTTCTCGAGCACGACCGCCGATCCGAACATCAGCGCGACACCGACGAGCCCGAGGACGACCGACTGGGAGTAGAAGACGACGAGCACGGCGAGCCCTGCGAGGAACCCCAGCACGGCCAGCCTGCACTTGCGCCCGGCGTGCTGGTCCACCGTCCTGGTCCGCACCCGCTCCGCAAAGCGCGGATCGTGACGCATGAGCGACTCTTCGAGCTCGGCCAGGATGCGCTGCTCGTGCTCAGAAAGCGGCACCGCTGCGCCCCCCCTCGACATCGCCCGCCGGCGACCCCACCCGGGTCCGGTCGCCCTGCGCCGTCCCCTTGACCTGCATCCCCTTGCCAGGCAGCCTCTGCAGCCCCTGCACGGTGAAGGACCTCCTCGCCCGTCCGCACGGTACGTCCGTGGTCACCACGACCATGATCGCGCGAGCACTTCTTCGATTCCAGAGTCTACGGCGCCGGGATCCATACGGCATGGCGGGACGCGGCATGGGAGGACCGCGGCCGGTCAGCCGCCGGCGCCGACCAGTCCGTGGCGTTTGCCGGCAACGGATCCGCTCGCGATCCCACGGCGCCGACCGCGTCACCGCGTCGCCGGGTGGCTGCTCCTCACCCGAGCACGCCGACCGGGCACACGACACCGGTTCCCCCCAGGCCGCAGTAGCCGTCCGGGTTGGCCGCGAGGTACTGCTGGTGGTACCCCTCCGCGTAGTAGAAGGGGCCCGCGCGCTCGATCTCCGTCGTGATCGGGCCGAAGCCTGCGGCGGTCAGCCGCTCCTCGTACCTCGCCTTCGTCGCGTGCGCCGCGGCGAGCTGCTCGTCCGACGTCGGATAGAGCCCAGAGCGGTACTGGGTCCCGATGTCGTTGCCCTGGCGCATGCCCTGGGTCGGGTCGTGCCCTTCGAAGAAGACCGCGAGGAGCTCCTCGTAGGAGACCTTCGAGGGGAAGAACACGCAGAGAACCGCCTCGGCGTGACCCGTGAGCCCCGTGCACACCTCCTCGTAGGTGGGGTTCGGGGTGAACCCGCCCGTGTAGCCGACCGCGGTCGTGGCCACGCCGCCGAGCCTCCAGAACGTGCGCTCGGCGCCCCAGAAGCAGCCCATGGCGAAGATCGCCCGTTCGGTCCCCTCGGGGAAGGGCGGCACGAGCGGCGCCTTCAGGACGAGGTGGCGATCGGGGACGGGCACGGGTGTCGGGCGTCCCGGGAGCGCGCGTCCCATCTCCACCATCTCGACCTTCGTCCGCCACCTCTCGCTGCCGAAGATGCCCACGGCGCCCTCCTCCACTCGGTCCCGGTCGTCCTCCACTCCGTCCGTACGTACGGAACGCTACCGAGATCCACGGTGGCGCCGATCGGCTGGTGGCGCCGACCGGCGGGTGCCGCCGCGGCGGGCCTCGGGCCTCCGGCTCGGCACGCGGCACCCCGAGGCACGAAAGCGCGGACGAGCGGATTACGTTGGGACCTCAGGGTCGCCGAGTCGGGGACCGCCGGGCGAGGGCGGTTCGTCGCGGAGCGGCGGTCGCCGGCTTGCGAAGGACGGAGCGCACGGTGAGCGAAGCAGGCTCGGAGAGGATCCCACGACCATCCGGCGGGCGCGCCGCGCGCCTTGCGCAGGCCTACGGGACCGTGCGCCGGACGACCGAGGAGCTCGCAGCGCCGCTCACCGCAGAGGACCAGACGGTGCAGTCGATGCCCGACGCCAGCCCGACGAAGTGGCACCGCGGCCACACGACGTGGTTCTTCGAGACGTTCCTGCTGATGCCGGAGCTGCCCGGCTACCACCGGCGCGACCCGATCTACGGCTACATCTTCAACTCGTACTACGAAGCGGCCGGCCCGAGGCACCCGCGGCCGGAGAGGGGCGTGCTGTCGAGACCCGGCGTCGAAGAGGTGGCCAGGTACCGGCGCCACGTCGACGAGGCGATGAGGGACCTCCTCGCCCTCCCGCTCACCGCAGAGACGCTCGACCTGGTGGAGCTGGGCATCCACCACGAGCAGCAGCACCAGGAGCTCCTGCTCATGGACATCAAGCACGTCCTGTCGAAGAACCCGATGCGCCCTGCGTACCGCGAGGCTCACGAGCACGTCGGGCGCGACGGGCAGGCGGGTGCCCGGAAGCAGGCGGGCGGCCGGCAGGCGGACGATCGCCAGGCGGACGATCGCCAGGCGGGCGGCCGGAAGGTCGAGTGGATCGAGCACCCCGGAGGCGCCGTCGAGCTGGGCCACGGCGGCCGGGGGTTCTCCTTCGACAACGAGTCGCCTCGCCACACGGTCCAGCTCGTCCCGTTCGCGATCGCCGACCGGCCGGTGACCTGCGGCGAGTGGCTGGAGTTCGTCGACGACGGCGGCTACCGACGCCCAGAGCTCTGGCTGTCGGAGGGCTGGGCGACGGTCCAGGAGCGACGCTGGGAGGCGCCGCTCTACTGGGAGGTCGACGACGACGACGTGTCCGCCTCCAGCCTCTTCACGCTCGAGGGGCAGCGGCCCGTCGACCCGACGGAGCCGGTGGTCCACGTGAGCTACTTCGAAGCCGACGCCTTCGCTCGCTGGGCCGGGGCGCGCCTGCCGACGGAGTCCGAATGGGAGACGGCCGCTCAGGCGACCGGCGCCACAGGGCCCGAGGACGCACCATTCGACCTGCACCCTCGCGCGCCGGCCGGGGCAGGCTACTTCGGCGCGGTCTGGCAGTGGACCTCGAGTGCCTACAGCCCCTACCCGGGCTTCCGGCCTGCAGCCGGTGCCGTCGGGGAGTACAACGGCAAGTTCATGGTCAACCAGCAGGTGCTGCGCGGCAGCGCGTGCGTCACGCCGGCGGGTCACGCACGCGCCACCTACCGGAACTTCTTCCCGGCGTCGGCCCGCTGGGCGTTCAGCGGGCTCCGGCTGGCACGGGACCTGTGACGTGGCGCTCTCCGCGTCGTCGACGCTGACCTTCGACGTGCGCGTCGACGAGCGCGACCTGCGCGCCGCGCTCGAACGGGACGCGAGGGCGGGGCTCGGCGGCGTGCAAAAGTCGCTCCCTCCGACGTGGTTCTACGACGAAGCGGGGAGCAGGCTGTTCGAGGAGATCACCGCGCTCCCCGAGTACTACCCGACCAGGGCCGAGCGCGCGCTGCTCGAGCGCCACGCGGCGGCCATCGCCGGGTACGCCCGGTCCGACACGCTCGTCGAGCTGGGCGCGGGATCCTGCGAGAAGACCCGTCTGCTCCTGGACGCGCTCGCTGCCGGCGGCGGGCTGCGAAGGTACGTCCCCTTCGACGTCAGCGCAACCTTCCTGAAGGCGTCCGCGCGCGAGCTCTCCGCCGAGTATCGCGGATTGCACGTCCATGCGGTCGTCGGAGACTTCCTCCGAGACCTCGACGCCCTTCCAAGCGGAGGACGCCGCCTCGTCGCCTTCCTCGGAGGGACCATCGGCAACCTGGTCCCCGCGCAACGCCGCCGCTTCTTCGCCGCCCTGCGCACCAACCTGGGCCCCTCCGACCACCTCCTGCTCGGCGCGGACCTCGTGAAGGAGGTCCCGAGGATCCTCGCCGCCTACGACGACGCCGCAGGCGTCACCGCCCGCTTCAACCGCAACGTCCTCGCCGTCGTGAACCGGGAGCTCGGGGCGGACTTCGTTCCGGAGCGCTTCGAGCACGTGGTCCGATGGAACGCACGGGGCCAGTGGATCGAGATGCGCCTTCGCTCCGAGCGCAACCAGCTCGTGCACGTCGACGCGCTCGGGCTCACCGTTCCCTTCGCTCGAGACGAGGAGCTGCTCACCGAGATCAGCGCGAAGTTCACGCCGGACGGGGTCCGCGCGGAGCTGGTCCGCGCCGGGTTCGTGGTGGACCGCCAGTGGGGCGCGGACGCCGGAGAGTTCCTGCTCACCCTGGCTCGCCCCGGGCCGCGGCGCTGAGCGCAGGTGTCGGAGCCCCCTTGCCTCTCGGCGCACCGGCGCCGGGGTCGCCGCCGGTGCCGCCCTGGTTCCACGAGCGCCACACGAGCCGGTGCAGCGGCACGTACCTGGGCACGTCTCGAAGGCCGGGCACGAAGGGCACCGCGAGCAGGAGGATGGTCGCGACCCCCGTCAGGTAGATGGCGATGAGGTCGACGTTCGTCGATGTGCGGAACCCCGGGACCTGGTACCACAAGGTGTAGAGCCACAGCCACGGCTGTCCGGGATAGCTTCCCGTCTCGTTCATGACGCCCCACTCTGTCCCGAGAAGGTGCAGCTTTCGGCCCACCGAGGCGAAGTAGCTGCCGTCCTCCAAGAACAGGAGCGGCTTCGTGTAGTTCGTGCCGTAGAACTGGTTGTGGGCCAGCAGCGCGGCGTCGAGCGCGCCCGAGCGCGCCATCGCGAGCTCGCCGTCGACGAGGACCGGCACCGGACCGTCGTTCGCCTTGGGGACCGACGGCACGCCTGTCGTGAAGGTGACGTGACCGACCACCTTCAGGTAGGCGGCGGCCCACGAGACCTGCTGCGCCTTCGAGGCGGCCGCGTAGCGGGCGAGGGCCCGTCGGAGCGCGGGCTCTGTGGGCGCGCGCGTCGAGAGCGGCGTGAGCACGAATGTCTTCGCGGTGTTGATCGGCTGGTCGACCCCGGTCATGAGCTGCCAGGAGACGATGATCTTCTGGACCATCCCTGAGCCCGCCGGCGTCGGCGTGTTGTCGTAGGGGGGGCCGTACGTCGCGGTCTCGCTCGAGTAGGCGAGCTCCGCTGCGCTCGTCGCCATGAAGTCTCCCGGTGTGGCGTGGGCCCAGCTCTGGATGGTCACAGGGGGGACGTCGGGCGACGAGATCACCGCCGCCAGGACGATCACGAGCACCAGCACCACCGCGCCGGCGATCCCGGCCTCCTTCAAGATGTCGTAGCGCCGGGTTGGGCCACGCCACTCTGCTGCGTCGGCGGCAGCGGCGGCCTTGCGCGCCGCCCGCCCCCGGACCCGATGGACCGGCAGCGGATGGCTCACGCCCCGCACGCGCACGAGGAGAATGTGCGCGCCCACGATGGCGACCAGCGCCAGGGGGACGAGCACGATGTGCCACATGAGCATCTGGCCGAAGTTCATGACGTCGAAGAACGGGCCGAGCCCGGTGGCGTTGACGGCGTCCTTCGCGTTGGTGGAGATCCACTGGGAGTCGAGGTTCTGCTGGGACAGGTAGCCCGTGAAGCACTCGACGATGGAGGCGATGAACGCGACGACGCCGGTCAACCACGTGAGCGCTCGCCGGCCCCGCCACGCCGCCATCCAGAACTTCCCCCACAGGTGGATGACCATGAAGGCCATGAACATCTCGACGCTCCACAGATGGAGGCTGTTGAAGAAGTGGCCGACCGGGTCGTAGTGCCACCAGTCGGGGCCGCCGAGCGCGAGCGCGAAGCCCGAGACGATCGCGACCCCGAGGGCGGCGAGCGTCGCGACGCCGAACACGTAGACCCACGAGCGCACGTACGCCGGCTGCCTGTCGGGGAGCAGCTTGCCCGGCGGCAGGAGGCGGAGGCCGAGCCGGCGCACCCGAGCGGTCCACATCGTGGCGTCGCCGTCGTCGACAGCCACGACCTCGGCGGACCCGCCCGCCGTGAACGCGCTGAGGGCGGGAACGGCGCCTGCGCCCTTGCCCTGCTGGCCGTCCTTCGTGTCCTTCGTGTCCTTCTGGTCCTGGCCGTCCTTCGCGGGCTCCTGGCCCTTCGCGGCCGCTTGCTCCTCTCGGTCGTGGCGTCCGAGAGGGAACGGCACGAGGAGCGCAGCCCCGAAGATGACGAGCATCACGAGGATGAGCACCAGGTTCGCCAGCGAGACCGTGAAGATGCTCCAGTGCAGGTACGAGCCAGGTGAGTTCAGGTCCACCCCGAGAAGCCCAGTCAACGTCGCATCCCCTTTGCGCATCCCGCGGTCCACGTGGCCGCGCCTTTGCACGGTAACCTAAGTGCAGCCTCGACGCCGGAGTAGGGCCGTAGGTCCCGAGTGTCGGTGCCGGGACGATCGACCCCGAGGTGTCGCTCGGCGAGGGACGAGGTGTCGGTCCCGGAGGGACGAGGTGTCGGTCTCGGAGGGACGAGGTGTCGGTCTCGGAGGGACCGGAGGAAGCAGTCCCGGGAAGGATCCGCCCCTATGCGCGCAGCGCGACGGCGGCGTCGGGCGAGACGACGCGGAAGCTGAAGGACTCCTCGAGGTAGAGATGGACGTGCTCTGCGTCGTGGCGGTCGTAGCCGACGGAGAGGTCCTCGCCCGACTCGAACAGGAAGTCCCCGCCGCGCAGGCTCACGACCACCGCGCCGTCGACGCCCGGCGCCCGTACGACGGGACCGCCCAGGATCTTCTCCAGATGGTCGAACACGACGAGGCCGCCGTGCTCGGTCGTCTCGACGACGCCCGTGTAGCACTCGGGCCCGAGCGCCATCCCGTACGGACCGTCCACGCCGGCTTCGAGGAGCATCGCGACTGCCGACGCGACGCGAGCGGGGTACTCCGCGTAGACGCTGCCGAGCGGGACCGGGCCGAGCGGCGAGGCCTCGGCGATGCCCCGAATGCCTGCGTCGGCCCACCCGTGGAACACCGCGATGTTCTCCGCGCGCGCGATCGCCTGAGCCGCGGCGTCGAGCGCGCCCAGCTCGACGTCGAGTGCTCCTCGCCCGGCGTCTCGCAGCTCCTCCAAGGAGAGCACGAACAGAGCGCGTAGCTCGGCGAGCGGGAGCACCACACGCCGGCGCGCGACGAGCCCCGGCGCGGGCGCCTCGATGCGCGTCGCACGACCCACGCCCGTGGCGGAATGCTCCCAACCATGGGGGCCCGAGAAGTCCACCAGCTTGCGTGCGGCGAGCGCAGGGGCGAGCCGCTCGCGCGCCTCGGCGTCGACGAGCGACCACGCCTCGTCGGTGAGGGGGGCGTGGGAACGCAGGAGGTTGTTCACGACAGGCCTCCTCTCGGGACCCCTCCGCCGAGACCGAGCGACC
>JAJYMD010000055.1 GCA_021787255.1 Actinomycetes bacterium
CGACGTCCGCGCCTCGGCCCGTTGCGAGCCCGAGCCCGCCCGCGGTCCCAGGGGATGGTTGCCGAGCACGCGCTTGGTCAGGACGGGGGCACAGATCGAGAGCCCGAGCGCAGCCCCGCGCCAGCCTCTGCGCACGCCGAGCACGGGGACCAGTCCGAGCGTGGCGAGGAGCGTCGAGATCCCGCTCTGGCGGAGAAGCCGCCCGGCAACCATGCCCGCGACGAGCACGGCGGTGCCTTCGGGAGCGAGCGCGAGGGTCGCGCCGAGCGCGGGGGAGAGCCCCCGGCCTCCGGCGCCGCGTAGCCAGGGTGACCAGTTGTGGGCGGCGATCGCCGCCCCCGCCGCTGCGGCGTCGAGGAGGGTGAGGCTCCGGGGCTCGCCGGGCGCGCGCTTCCCGGACGGCCAGCCGGGGACGAGGCGCGCGAGCAGGGGACCGGCAGCACCCTTGGCCACCTCGAGGACCCCGGCGACGGCGAGCGGCCCGAACCCCGCGACCTCGTAGAGCCCGCTGCCCGAGACGGTGCCCGAGCCCACTTGCCGCAGGTCGACGCCGGCGAAGCACCCCGCTGCGAGCTGGGAGAAAGGGACGGATCCTGCGACGAAGGAGGCCACGAGGACGACGGCGGTGGCGCAGGCTCGGGGCGCACCGCTCATGGCACGGCTGCTGATCGTCCCCGCGTCCGAGCCGCAGAGGTCAGCCCGCTGGTGTGGACGTCCAGTCCTCGTCGGACACCGGCTCGGTCCGCTCGGCGTCGATGCCGACCGTCTCGTCCTCCTCCACGAGCGGGAGCTCCTGCTCGAGCACGTCCGCGTCCGGAACGTCCGGCGGGATGGGACGATGGTCCCGCTCGTCCCTCGTCGCCGGCGCCTCCTGCTCGAGACGGTCCGCTTCGGGGATGTCGTCCTTGGGTGCCACGAGCCGAGCCTACCCACGCGCCAGGGGTGGTCGTGGGGGCTCGTGACCGAAGGCATGGCCGTAGGATGCCGCCAATGACGGCAAAGGACGCAACGGTCGAGCGTACGGTGCGTGCGGCGCGGCTCGTCGAGCACGGGCGGCCGCTCCTGGTACGACGCGTCCCGCTCGCTGTCCCAGGCCCCGACGAGGTCCTGGTGGAGATGGCGTTCGCCGGCGTGAACCCCGTGGACCGCTACGGAGCGCTCGGCACCGTCGCCCCCGACGCACCGGTCCCGCGCACCCTCGGGGTCGAAGGGGTGGGACGCGCGGAGGGGCGGTGGGTGGTGCTGCACGGCCACGGGCTCGGCACGACGCGCGACGGGCTCTGGGCGGATGCCGCCGTCGTGCCTCGCGCGGCGTGCATCGACCTTCCCGAAGGCGTCGAGCCGAAGGCGGCGGCGGCACTCGGCGTCGCGGGCGCGACGGCGTACCGCACGGTCACCGGGCTCGCCAGGGTGATGCCGGAGGATCGCGTCCTGGTGCTGGGCGCGAGCGGAGGCGTCGGCAGCATGATCGTGTCGATGGTCCACTCGCTCGGCGCGCAAGTCTGGGGGCACACCGAGAACCCGTCGAAGGCGCACGGGATCGAGGAAAGCGGCGCCGACCGGTCGGTGGTCGCCGGCCCCGCCACGCTCCCGGCTGCTGTCGCCGAGCTTCGCCCGACCGTCGTCTTCGACGCGCTGGGCGACGGCTACACGGGCGCCGCCGTCGAGGCATTGGAGCCGCGCGGGCGGCTGGTCCTGTTCGGCACCAGCGCGGACGGTGAAGGGCGCGTGCCGCTTCGAGCCCTGTACCGCAAGAGCTTGTCCATTCTCGGCTACGGCGGGCTCATCGAGCCCGAGGACGCCGCGCGCCGCAGCATCGCCGGCGCGCTCGCCGCCGTGCGCGACGGCCAGATGTCGGTCAAGATCGACTCGGTCCTGGCGCTCGAGGACGTGAACGAGGCGCTGCGAAGGATCGAGCAACGTGAGGTCTGCGGCAAGCTGCTCCTTGCGCTCGGGGCAGCCGGGCGCGCGGTTCCCGAATAATCGCGAAGCGAGGGAGGCGACAGCGCGATGGTGACACCGCGCGCCAGCGTTGGTCGGCGCGAGAAGCGCGACCACGGCGAAGCAAAGACCCCGTTGCCAAAGCCGATGAGGGTGGCGCGAGCGGTGATCGAGGACGTCCGGCCCGCGGTGGAGGGTGGGAGGTTCCCGGCCAAGGCGGCGGTCGGCGACATCGTCGCCGTCGAAGCGACCGCGTTCTGCGACGGTCACGACCTGCTGGCGTGCGAGCTGCGCTTCCAGCGCGACGGCGAGCCGACGTGGACGACCGCCGAGATGGCGTCGCTCGGCGACGACCGCTGGCGCGGGGCCTTCGGGGTCGAGCAGGTCGGCCGCTACCGCTTCGTGGTTCGTGCCGGAGTCGACCGGTACGCGACGTGGCTACGCGACCTGCTCGCGCGCGCCGGCGCAGGCCAGGACGTGCGCGGGGAGCTGCTCGTCGGTGCGGAGCTGCTGGCGAAGGCGGCGGCGCGGGCGAGCGGTTCCGAGAAGCTGGCGCTCGTGGCGGTCGCGAACTGCATCGAGACCGCGACTCATGGTTTGGAGTCTCCGGTCGAGCTCGACCCGTTGGTCGGCGGCCCGCTCGGCCTGCTCGGCGCGAACCATGCCGGTGGCGCGCACGACGGGACCGTGGGCGGGATGCTGCGCGGCTCCGGGCTCCTCGAGCTCGTCCGCCGCCACCGGCCGACATGGGACGCGACGACGTCGGCGACCTATACGGTGCTCGTGGACCCCGAACGGGCGCGCTTTTCGACGTGGTACGAGATGTTCCCGAGAGGTGCGTCGCCCGATCCAGGCCGGCCGGGGACCCTGGCAGACGTCCGTGCGCGCCTCGACTACATCGAGGGGTTGGGCGCGGACGTCCTGTACCTGCCGCCACTCCAGCCGATCGGCACGACGGCCCGCAAGGGCCGGGACGGCAGCACCCAGGCAGGCAGCAGTGACCCTGGGAGCCCGTGGGCGATCGGGTCGCACGAAGGCGGTCACTGCTCGATCGATCCCGCTCTCGGCACCTTCGCGGAATTCGACGCCCTGGTCGCGGCGGCAGCGGAGCGGGGGATCGCCGTCGCAACGGACCTCGCCTTCCAGTGCTCGCCCGACCACCCCTGGGTGCGTGAGCATCCCGAATGGTTCCGGCACCGCTCCGACGGTTCGATCCGCTACGCGGAGAACCCTCCGAAGTCCTACGAAGACATCTACCCCTTCGACTTCGAGAGCGACGATTGGTGGGGGCTGTGGCTCGCGCTGCTCGACGTCGTCCACTTCTGGATCGGCCACGGCGTACGCGTCTTCCGTGTCGACAATCCGCACACGAAGCCCTTCGCGTTCTGGGAGTGGCTCATCTCGACCGTGAAGGACGACCACCCGGACACGATCTTCCTCGCCGAGGCGTTCACCCGGCCCTCGGTGATGTACCGATTGGCGAAGCTCGGGTTCACGCAGTCCTACACCTATTTCGCGTGGCGCAACACGAAGTGGGAGCTCGAGTCCTACATGAGGGAGCTCGAGCTCGTCGCGCACTTCTTCCGTCCGAATTTCTGGCCGAACACGCCTGACATCCTGACCGAGGTGCTCCAGAGCGGAGGTAGGGCGGCGTTCGTGTCCCGCCTGGTCCTCGCAGGGACGCTCGCGGCGAGCTATGGCGTGTACGGGCCCGCGTTCGAGCTGCAGGAGCACGTGCCGCGCTCGCCCGGCTCCGAGGAGTACGCAGGTTCGGAGAAGTATGCCGTTCGCCATTGGGACCTCGGCAGGCCGGACAGCCTCGCTCCGCTCATGGCGCGCCTGAACGCCGCGCGGCGGGCGCATCCGGCCCTCCAGCGCAACGACACGCTGCGGTTCCATGCGACCGACAACGACCAGCTGATCGCGTACTCGAAGACGTCGGGTGACGACGCCGTGCTCGTGGTGGTGAACCTGGATCCGAGGTACCCACAGTCCGGCTGGGTGCAACTGGGGCAATTCGGCGGCGGCTCAGGCGAGCCGATCGAAGTCCACGACCTGCTCACGGACGCGCGCTACCGATGGGAGGGAACGCAGAGCTTCGTCATCCTCGATCCAGCGGCGATGCCCGCGCACGTGCTCGCGATCGAGCGGGAGACGGCCTCGGCAAAGGAGCGGGAGACGGCCTCAAAGGACGCGTCGTGACGGTCACCGGTGAGCGCGCCGAAGAGCGCCCGGCGCAGATGGCGAGGAGCGTCCCGGTGGGCGGTGAGGCCCACTGGTACCAGGACGCCGTCTTCTACGAGCTGCACGTCAGGGCGTTCAGCGACAGCAACGGCGACGGCGTCGGCGACTTCCGGGGCCTCACCCAGAAGTTGGGCTACCTGGAGGAGCTCGGCGTGACGACCCTCTGGCTCCTGCCCTTCTACCCGTCTCCGTTGCGCGACGACGGGTACGACATCGCGGACTATCGCGACGTCCATCCGTCGTACGGGACCTTGCGGGACTTCCGGACGTTCCTGCGCGAGGCGCATCGCCGTGGGTTGCGCGTCGTCACCGAGCTCGTCCTCGCGCACACCTCGGACGCGCATCCGTGGTTCCAGCGCGCCCGGCGATCGCGGCCGGGAAGCTCGTACCGGGACTTCTACGTGTGGAGCGAGACTCCAGACCGCTTCAAGGACGCGCGCGTCATCTTCCGGGACTTCGAGAGCTCCAACTGGGCGTTCGATCCCGTCGCGGGCGCCTACTTCTGGCACCGCTTCTACTCGCACCAGCCGAGCCTGAATTACGACAACCCGGCGGTGCAGGAGGCGATGTTCGACGTCGTCGACTACTGGCTGGAGATGGGAGTGGACGGCCTCAGGCTCGACGCCGTTCCTTACCTGTACGCTCGTGAAGGCACCTCCTGCGAGAACCTCCCCGAGACGTTCGAGTACCTGCGCCGTCTGCGCGCGCACATCGATGGTCGCTACTCGGACCGGATGCTGCTCGCCGAGGCGAACCAATGGCCCGAGGACGCCGTCGCGTACATGGGCAACGGCGATGCGTGCCACATGGCCTTTCACTTCCCGCTCATGCCGCGCATGTTCATGGCCGCCCGCCAGGAGGACAGGTACCCGATCGTCGACATCCTGGCGGAGACCCCGCCTGCGCCGCCGGGCTGCCAGTGGGCGCTGTTCCTGCGCAACCACGACGAGCTGACCCTCGAGATGGTCACCGACGAAGAGCGCGACTACATGTACCGCTCCTTCGCGCAGGAGCCGCGAGCTCGGGTGAACGTCGGGATCCGGCGCCGCCTCGCACCGCTCCTCGGGAACGACAGGACGCTGATCGAGATGATGAACGGCCTGCTCTTCTCGTTGCCGGGCACGCCGATCGTCTACTACGGCGACGAGATCGGCATGGGGGACAACATCTACCTGCGCGACCGCGACGCCGTGCGCACGCCGATGCAGTGGAACTCCGACCGGAACGCGGGGTTCTCGAGGGCGAACCCCCAGCAGCTCTACCTCCCGGTCGTCATCGACCCGGTGTACCACGCAGAGGCGGTCAACGTGGAAGCCGCCGAGGCGAACCCGAGCTCGCTCCTGTGGTGGATGCGCCGGATGATCCACCTCCGCCAGCGCTACAGGGCCTTCAGCCGAGGCACGCTCGAGCATCTGCGCCCCTCCAACCGCAAGGTGCTCGCGTTCCTGCGCCGCTACGAGGAGGAGCTCCTCCTCGTCGTCGTGAACCTGTCGCGCTTCGCCCAATGCGTCGAGCTCGACCTGTCCGCCGTGTGCGGCGCGGTCCCCGTCGAGGTGTTCGGCGGCACGAGGTTTCCGCCAGTCGGCGAGCTGCCGTACTTCCTCACCCTCGGACCCCACGGCTTCTACTGGTTCTCGCTCGAGCTCGACCCCGAGTCCCGCCGAGGCCCCGAGGCCCGTCTCAGCGCGAGGAGGCGGTGGGACGAGGTGCTGTCGAACCCGCGTGCGCTCGAATCGGTGCTGGTGCGCCATATCCCCGGCAGGCGGTGGTTCGTCTCGAAGGCCCGCAGCGCGACCTCGGTGACCGTGCTCGACTCCCTGCCGGTGGGGGACCCGACGGCGCCTGTCGCCCATCTCGTCGTCGCACGGGTGGAGCTCGACCAGGGGTCGCCCGAGCAGTACCTGCTCGCCCTCGGCTACGCGGGGGGCGAGCGGGCGCAGACGCTACGCCGTTTGCGACCAGAGGCGATCGTCGCAGACCTGCGCGTCGGCGACGAGGAAGGGGTCCTGTTCGACGCGGTGTCGGAGCCGGAGCTGTCCTGGCAGGTGCTCTCGATGATCGGCCGGCGACGATCGGTCCCGTCGCGCGCGGGGCGCGCGTGGGGAGCTCCGTCGCCCGCGTACCGCTCGATCCGACGCCACGTGCCCGACGACGTCCAGCCGTCGGCGATGACGGCCGAGCAGTCCAACAGCTCCGTCGCCTTCGCGGACCGAGCGATCCTGAAGTACTTCCGGCGGCTCGAGGAGGGCACCAACCCCGGCGTCGAGCTCCTGCGGTTCCTCGGCGAGCGGGCGCACTTCGCCAACGCGCCCCGGGCCGGGGGCAGCCTCGAGTACCGCTCGAACCAGCGGGCGAGCCGGCCGATCACGCTCGTGTCGCTCGAAGAGATGGTGCCGAACGAGAGCGACGGCTGGAATTACGTCGTCGACGCGCTGAGCCGGCGTCTCGAGGAGGCGATCGCCCACGGGGCGGAGGGCTCCCCCGCGCCGTCCTCGCCTGAGCTCCTCGGGCTCGCAGACGACGACGAGCCTCCCGACGAGCTCTTCGACCACGTCGAGTGGGCGTCGCTCCTCGGACGCCGCACCGGCGAGCTCCACGTCGCGCTCGCCTCGGACAGGTCGGATCCGGCGATGGCGCCCGAGCCCATGACCCCGGTGGACCGTTTGTCCCTCTACCATGGCGCCGGCAGCTTCGTGAGGCGCGCGTTTCGCCAGCTCCGCGAGTCGGAGCTCGCCACGGCCCCTGCGGTCGCGGAGGTGTTGAAGAGGGAGCGGGAGCTCGGAGACCGTTTTCGCGCCATCGCGACGGTGCCGGCCGGCTCGCTGAGGATCCGGGTGCACGGTGACTACCACCTCGGCCAGGTCCTGTGGACGGGGAAGGACATCGTGATCATCGATTTCGAAGGCGAGCCCACGCGCTCGCTCGGGCAGCGGCGCCTGAAGCGGCCCGCAGCGACGGACCTCGCCGGCATGATCCGCTCGTTCCACTACGCGTCCCGAGCGGTCGCGATGCGCGCGGACCGGGACCTCGTCGGACCTCAAGGCCATCGTGAGCTCGGACCTTGGCTCTCGAGCTGGTACCACTGGATGTGCGCAGCGTTCCTGCGGTCGTATCTCGCCGTTCCCGGTGTCGGCCGGCTCCTCCCCGATGACCGGACGGAGCTGGGCGTGCTGATCGACTTCTTCGTGCTGGAAAAAGCCGTGGCCGAGCTCTCCTACGAGGCGAACGCGCGTCCGGACTGGGTCGAGATCCCGGCGCTGGGGATCCTCGAGGTGCTGGGGGACTCCCAGTGAGCGAGGATCTCCGGGCCCTCGCGGAGCTCTACGACGTGGAGACCTCGTACGTGGACGCGTCCGGAGCGCGGCGGGACGCCAGCGCAGAAGTGCTCCGTGCGGTCCTCGTCGCGATGGGGGCGCCGATGACAGACCCTCCCTCGGCCATGCGCGAGGAGCTCCTGCGCCGCCACGAACAGGTGCTCGAGCCCGTCGTCGCACTGCCCGCGGTAGGTACCCAGGCCGTCGAGGTCGGCATCCCGCGCTCCGTGCACCCGCGCGACTGCTGGCTCGCGCTCGAGGCGGAGGACGGCGCGACCCGCCACATGCGGCTCATGGCCGCCATCCATCGCCCGCTCGGCTCGGCGAGCCTCGAGGGCCGTGCGATGGACCGGTACGAAGCGCAGCTCAGCACCCCGGTCGAGATGCTGGCCCCCGGCTACTACGGGCTGCGGATCGAAGGTCCCGGCGTCGACGCGGCCTCGACGGTCGTGGTGGCGCCGCGCTGCCCGGTTCCCGAGCGAAGCTGGGGTGCCTTCCTCCCTGTGCACGCGATGCGCACGGGCTCGGATTGGGGCGTGGGGAGCTACTCGGCCCTTCGGGAGACCGCGCGCTGGGTGGGTGACCTCGGCGGTGGCTTCGTCGGCGTGCTCCCGCTGTACCCGGGGTACTACGGAGAGCCTCTGGAGGTGAGCCCGTACCTGCCCGTGACGAGGCTGGGCTGGAACGAGCTGTACATCGATGCGACCACCCTTCCCGAGCTCGAGGTGTCGCAGGAGGCCCGTGCGCTCCTGGCGTCGGACAAGTTCACGGGCGCGCTGCGAGCGCTGCGCGCCAGCGAGCACGTCGACTATTCGACGTCGATGTCGCTCCTCTTCGAGGTGCTCCAGCCGCTCTCGAACGCGCTGTTCTCCTCGGCTTCCCGCCGACGCGAAGAGCTCGAGGCGTTCGCGCGTTCTCGGCCCGACCTGGTCGCGTACGCGCGGTTCCGGGCAGGCCAGCGGGTCGAGCCCCTTGTCGTCACTGGCGACGCACCCGACCCAGCCGGCTCCCGCGACGCCCCCGTCCCGGACGACGCAGCCGCGAGGTGCCACCTCTACGCGCAGTGGGTGGCGGAGCAGCAGCTCGCCGGCGCGGGGACCAACCTCCTCCTCGATCTGCCCGTGGGCGTCCATCCGCAAGGCTTCGACACGCGCTTGGAGCCGGCGGCCTTCGCGCAGGGCGTCGAGGGCGGCTCCCCTCCCGACGAGTTCTTCGCCGAGGGGCAGCGCTGGTCCTTCCGCCCGTTCCACCCCCGAGGGTTGCGTGCCCAGAGGTACCGGCACTTCATCGCGGTGCTGCGCCACGCGATGCGCCACGCGTCGATCCTCCGTCTCGACCACGTGATGGGCCTCTACCGCCTCTACTGGGTTCCCGCCGGGTCCGACGCCACGGAGGGCACCTACGTCCGCTACCGAGACGACGAGCTCCGGGCGATCGTGGCCCTCGAGGCGCACCGGTCGCGTACCGCGGTGGTCGGTGAGGATCTCGGGACGGTGCCCGAGGAGGTGCGCGAGGGCATGGCGAACGACAGGATGCTGCGTTCCTGGGTGTTGCAGTTCGAGATGACGCCCGGGGCACCCTTGCCCGACCCGCCCGAGCTCTCGATGGCGAGCATCGGGACGCACGACCTTCCTCGGTTCGTGTCGTTCTGGGAGTCGCCGCAGCGCTCGCGCTGGAGAAGGGCGCTCGGTGGGGACGCACGCCGTGGCCTTCGCGCCTGCCTCGACCATCTCGCCGCGGGGCCCGCGCGTCTCGTGCTCGCAGACGTGGAGGACGTGTGGCTCGAGCGCGAGCCCCACAATCGTCCTGGCACCGGCGCGGACGCCGGGAACTGGCAGCACCGATCGGCACGCACGCTCGAGGAGATCTTCGCAGACCCCGACGTCCGCGGCGCGTTCGAGCGGATCGACGACCTGCGCCGCGAGGGGGAGACCCTGTGATCACCGCGGACGACCTGTTCCTCTTCAACGAGGGGACGCACCGCCGTCTGGCAGAGAAGCTGGGCGCGCACCTCTGCGACGACGGTGTCCACTTCGCGGTGTGGGCGCCCAGCGCACGAGGCGTGTCCGCGGTGGGCGACTGGAACTGGTGGAGCCCGGACGCCGACCGGCTCTCCGCGCGCGGGAGCTCGGGCATCTGGGAGGGTTGGTCCGGGCACGCCCGCAACGGGCAGGTCTACAAGTACGCGATCACCACGGCGCAGGGCGACGTGCTCTACAAGGCCGACCCGTTCGCGTCGTTCTGCGAGCTCCCGCCCAAGACCGGCTCGGTGATCTGGGACCTCGCCTACGAATGGGGCGACGACGAGTGGATGGCCACGCGCGGAGAGCGCCAGAGCGTGCGCTCGCCGATCTCGATCTACGAGGTCCACATCGGG
>JAJYMD010000062.1 GCA_021787255.1 Actinomycetes bacterium
GGCGTCCCGCAGGCCATCGCCTCGACCATGACGAGGCCGAAGGGCTCCTCCCAGAGCACCGGGAAGAGCAGCGCGCTCGCGCTCCCGAGCAGCTCCCGTTTCGTGGCGGCGTCCGCCTCGCCGACGTACTCGACCAGGCCGCCGAGCCGAGGGGCGACGGCGGCGTCGAAGTACGCCCGCTCGGGCGGCTCGTTCAGCTTGCCGGCGAGGAGGAGCCGGCGTCCCGTGCGCCGGGCGACCTCGATGGCGACATGCGCACCCTTGTCAGGACTGAAGCGGCCGAGGAAGAGCAGGTAGCCCCCGTCGCCTGCGCCCAGCGGATAGGACGCCACGTCGATCCCGTTGTGGACGGTCGCGAGCCAGTTCACCTCCGGGCGCAGCCGGCGCTGGGCCGCCGAGATGGCGACGACGTCGACGGTGGCACCCAGGCGGGTGAGGTAGTCGCCGGGCTCGCCGGTCACCGGTCCGTGGGCGGTCACCACCGTGGGGACCCCCCGCCCCCGGGCGAGCAGCGGGCCCGCCAGGGTGTGGTCGTGGACGACGTCGAGCTCCGCAGCGCCGAGGGCCTCGGCCGCGGCGGCCGCATGGAGCACCTCGGGCACCGGCTCACCGAGACGGGAAGAGGGCGGCTCGGGGTAGGAGGCGACGTAGCGCTGGGCGGTGGTGCCGGGCGCACCGGCTCCGACGAGCGTCACGTGGTGGCCCCGGGCGACGAGGCCGTCGACCAGCCCGGCGACCATCGCCTCGATGCCGCCGTAGCCGGCGGGGGGGACCCTGAACCACGGCGGGGCGATCATCCCGATCCGCAACTGCCTGCTGGCGTCCGCAACTTCTGTACCCGCCAACCTGGCAGTCCTTGCCGAGCTCACCGAGCCCGTCGATCCGACGGGACCCACCGATCGCGCCGAGTCGCGCGCACGCTGGGGTGCCGACGTCGCCATCTCGATGTCCCTCCTCGGTCCTTCCAACGATCGTTCCAACAATCTCCGGTCGTCCATCGCGGTCGCCGGTGGGGTGCGCTCGGCCCGAGCCCGCCGGCGACGGCTCGTTCCTGACGCCATGCCGTCGGCTGCGCCGAACAGCGACTGTGCCGAACACCGGCTGTGCTGAACAACAACTGTGCCGAACAGTGACTGTGCCAAGAAATTGATATGCAATGACGGGGCATCCCGTCAATCGTCCGAGCTGCCCCCAGCGCAGCCGTTTCGACCGGGGGTGCTCACCGGCATGCCGGCTGCCCGGGCTGCATCGACGAGGCGTCGGTCGTAGGCGACGAAATCGGTCAGCTCGTCGGCGAGCATCAGCGCCGAGGCCAGGTGGAGCGCGTCGAGCGTCCGCAGCTCCTCTCCCCCCACCTCGCACGCGACGTCCAGGACGGCCCGGTCGAGCGGGACGAGATCGAGGTCGCCGGTGACGGCTCGAGCTTCGGCGAGAGCTCGGCCTCCGACCCTCCGAGCAGCGCGCACGACCTCCGTCCGCGCGAGCTCGCTCGTGACCACCGGCTCGTCGGGTCGCTGCGCCAGCCAGGCGCCGAGGGCGTCGGTCTCGGCCTCTCGCCTGACCAGCTTCATCAGGGCCGAAGAGTCGAGGTAGATCACAGCCGCTCGCCGCGCTCGGCGTCGAGGAGCTCCTGGTTGGTCGGCTGCCCCGGGGAGATCGGCACTGGCTGCGGCCCGCGCAGCCGCCCGCTTGGGTTCGCGGGGGGGAGGAGTCTCCCGGCTGCAAGGAGCCGCTCCCTGGCGGTGCGCCCCGGCTCTGGTGGCGTGAGGAGCGCCACCAGCCGCCCGCGTTCGGTGTCGATGACCAGCCGCCATGAACGAACAACGACGGATAGCGACGGCGCGACGACGGAGGCGCAGGAGAGATCGAGAGTACGTTCGACGGCCAAGAGTCGACGGGACGTCGATGAGGGTCATTTTCAGCTGCCTCCTGGACCGGGACGCATTTGGGAGAGTGCCGACGACGGCGTGACCTGGCAGCGCTTCAGTCCGTTGCCTGACCATGAACCCGGCGTCGTCGACTTCCTGGCTACCACGTCTTCCAAGTCGGTCGTCGCCCTGATCGCTCCCTACGACGTCGCCACCGGACTGCAAGCGTCGGGACCAGAGCAGCTTCGAAGGCATGGGCAGAGGTTCACAGGACGCTCGCGCTGGCCGGGCCGCTGTTTCGACCGGTGAGGGTCAGGAGTATGGAGGCGGCGTTCGGGCGCCGAGCGGCGAGAGCGCCGGCAAGCTCGCAGCACGCAGCGATCGCCGGTGCGAGCGCTGCCGGCGGCGCCGTGCCGAGGGATCGGGTGAGATCCAGGCTGTGGACGGTCAGCTCGAAGGTCCGGGTTGGCAGGTACGTGGCGAGCGTCATCGCTCCAGCCGGCGTGGCAAGGAGACTCTCGTCGGAGCTGACATCGACCAGGTCGAGCACTCGCCGGGCCAACTCGCCTACCGCCCTGGCGGGGTCGTCGCCCAACTCGGCGCCTGCCTGGCGGCCACGTTCAGCGATCGCCGCATCTTGCCGCATACGTTCCTCAGGATCGGTACCGTCGCCAAGCACAGACAGGAAGTACTCGACGGGACTGGTGAGTACGGGGCCGCCACTAGCGGGCTGGGCGAGGTAGGCCTCGATCGTCGAAAGCGCGCGGGCGGTGTGGCCGACCAAGGCACGGACGTCCCAGACGCCGAGACCGGGGAGCGCCCACTGATCGGGTCGAACCTGGCCGACCACGTCGGTGAACGTCCCAGCTGCAGCCTGGAAGCAACGACGACTCTCGATGGTGCCCACATCACGGGTACTACTCGTGATGTGGGGGGTTCGTCAACCGTTGGCGCCTGTGTGGCCGGGCATGGCGCCGACGACCGAAGTGGGAGCACGGGCTCTCCGTCTTGATGCCGTAGCCCTGTTCACGGCCTGGTCCGCGCCGACGACAGGACGAGTGTCCACAACGGCACACCCGCGTCGCCAAGGTCGACTGGGTCCTCCGCTTCAACCGGCAGCGCTGTTGTAGCCGTGACTTGCAGTTCCACGCGCTGCGCAACGGCGTGGCGTTCGGGCCAACGCTTGCGCTACGAACCCGAGCGCGCAGCCTGCGTCACGCGCCTCGACGGCACGTCGGTGGTGCGTAGCGGCGCTCAGAGCCAGAAAGAGAAGGCGATGCTTCGAGAAGGTGGTGCGGTCATCACCGTCCGCTGCACAGTAGGGAGCGCTCGCTGCGACCGATACGGGGCACGCCGGTCATCGGGCCCGAGCTGGCAACCGAGATGATCGCCGTGTCGGGAGCTGACAAAGCCCGAGCAGGGCGGGCGCCCCAGACGCACGCGAGAACTCGTGCTGTGGGTGCCTTTTTCTCGATGTGGGCGGGCACCGCGCAGTCGCCAATTCGGCTGCGGTAGGTGTCGCGACGGTGGTCGATGTCGAGCACGTAGACAGTCCGGGTCTCGCCGTCGATACGGTAGCGGACCCGGTACTCGCCGCGGCGAGCCCGCCATTGCCCTTCGAAGGGTTTGTGCAGCGGTGCGCACTCGGCGGGGTCTTCCGCGAGCGGGCCGAAGACGAACTCGATGCACGCCGCGGCGACTGGTTCGGGCAGGCTCTCGGCCAGGCGCCGCGCCGCGCTACGGGCCACGACGACCCGGTGGTTCACCGGGGCTGCTCGTGACGGTGGCGGGAGACGAGATCCCGGACTGCTCGCTCGTCGAGCACCTCGCCCGCTGCGATGTCCGCGTCTGCTGCCCGTAGGCGGTCCTGGGTGTCGGGGTCGGCGAGCAGCTCGAGAGTGGCCTCGACCGACTCGAGGTCCTCGGCGGCGAGGAGCACCACGTGCTCACGCCCGCTCTTGGTGATCTGGACCCGCTTGTGGGTGGTCGCCACCTCTTCGGCGATCTCGGACAGCCGAGCTTTCATCTGGGACAGCGGCAATATCTTCATCGACCAGGATTAGAGTTTGCACTGGCGAGGTCGATGTGCGGGGCAGAGGTGTCGGCGAGAGAGGAGCCGTACCGGATCTGCCGGGCTGGAGGTGACCGCTGCGAGCGCCGGGAGCCTCCGAAGCGGCTAACGAGCTCACGGGCAGTGACCTGGGCCATCGCCGGGACATCTGAGCGGCGGGGACGTTCTTGGGGGCGGGGAAGGCGTCCAGCCTGCGCCACGACGTCTCTCTCTGGAGCGCGTCGACAATGGGGCGGTCTGTGGTGGTGCCGTCTCGAGACGCGACGAGGACGACGCTCGAGGGGCTTCGGGTCCTACGAGCGTGATCCACGAGACGGCGTGACGGGTGGCGCTCGGTTGGACGACACGATTGGTGCCAGCGAAGCCCGGGAAAGGGGGCGCAGGGACGCTGAGGCCGCGACACGGGCACTCGGGAAGAGCGCCGACCGAGCTCCAGCGGTCCCATCCGTACCCGTTGCGCTGGCATCGCCCCCCGAGCGTCACCACTTCGTCGTGGTGGAGGTGCCGCCCTCCGAAGAAGCGGATCGCGTTGGCGAAGACGTTCTCGGCAGCGTAGACGTCCTCGATTCTGGTGCGTGGGCCGAAGGCGTCCACGTAGAACGCGTCGTAGGCGTGGACGGCGACTTCGCTGGATCCCTGGACCCCCGGCGGGTTCGGCCCACTGCTCGGATCGCCACGCCGGGTGCTCGCAGTGTCGAAGACCCAGTTGCCGGTGACCAGGATCGCCGAGCTCGAGCCGCCGGCGGTCTCGGTGTCGAGGCTGATGCGAGCCGGGCGTGGTGAAGGTGTACTACGCCGCTCCCGGCGATTGCGCCACCTACCTGCGGGCGCTCGGCGTGCCCACGACCGACCGGACGCGCCCGTCGGCGGCGGAGATCGCACGCTGCACGGCGGCGATCGACCAGGAGGCCGAGACCGCTCCGCCAGGACGGACAGGAGCTCGGAGCCCGAGCTGAAGTGCCCGCCCTGCAATGCAATTCACCTGACGGACGCACCAGCAAGGCGTTTCTACGCCTGGTCCAGGTGGCCGTCGGGCGCTCCGTGCTCCGCCGCCCTGACCTGCTGGAGCGCCTTCAGCAGGTCAGGGCCCTGGTGGTCGTCGAACGACTCGCGGAAGGCGAAGGCGCGGCAGTGGTTCCTGGTCTGGACGGCGTCGAGGCCGAAGCAGGCCTTGTGCTCGCGGCGCGGCGCCTACGCGCCGGCGGCCACGACGATGGCAGGCGTCACGGCCGCCTCGCTCGCGCGGTTGCCCAGTACCCTTCATCGAGTCCGAGCAGTCGAGCGAATGCAGGCTTCACAGAAGGTGAGAGTCGTCGAGTGGCAGAGATCGCTACCGCACGAGTCGCAGCTGGGGAGCGTTCGGGCTGCTCGTCGAGGTCTTCGGGGCTTTCTTGGGTCCAACGGCATCCGAACCTCCTCTCAGTCCTCTTCGGGACCCTCCTCGGTGTCGGGGTGTGCTGGCCATTCTTCGGTTCCCGCCCCCTGCTTCTGCTCGACTGGGTCGTCGGCCCTCACGCGCATCTCCCAGTCTCGATCTATGGCTTGGACGGTGGCCTGACCACTGGCGTACTGGGCGCGCTCGGCACGGTCGGGCTCGTACATGTCCTCGGCGAACCGGCGACGTGGCTCATGGTCTTCGCCTTCTTCCCGCTCGCTGCGCTCGGCGTGGGGCGGCTCGTCGGAGGATCGGTGATCGGGCGGATCGGCGCAGCGACGATCACGTGCGTGAACCCTTGGGTGTTCAATCGCCTCTACGCGGGCGACGTGATCCTCTTGCTTGGTTTCGCGCTGCTGCCCTTCGCACTGACATCCGCGCTCAGAGATCGCGAAGGCCACGACATGAGTGGAGCGCTGGTGTGCGCGCTGTGGTGGGCCGTTCTCACTGCGCTCGCCCCTCAGTTCGCGTGGATCTACGGCATCGTCGTGGTCATCGCCGCGGTGGCGCTCTGGGCGCATCGTGCAACCGCTCGTGGGCGTGTGCGTGCCGTCGGCGCCGCACTCGAATGGCTCGGGGTGGCGATGGCGGGGTTCGTGCTCATGACCCTTTACGTGCTCGTGCCCGACACGCTCGTGCCGCTGCCGGTCAAGGTCACCACGCGAACACTTCATCTGTACGCGACGACCGGGGACCCGCATCTCGGCCTTTTCGTGAACGTGGCTGGTCTCTATGGATTTTGGCGAACGGGTCCCGGTCCGACTCTTCCGAAGGACGTGGTGAGCGGGTGGCCGCTCTTCTTGCTCGCCATGCTCCTCTTGGTGGCCTCGGGTTACTGGGTCGCCATGCGCAGCCGAGAAGGGGGTGTGGACCTGCAGCGCCGTGTCAGCGGCTGGGCGGTGCTCGCATGCGGCATCGTCGGCTACCTCCTCGCTTTGGGTGCGCAGGGGCCGACGGGGGCGGTGTTTCGTTGGGCGTACCAGCGCGTCCCGTTCTTCGACGTCCTCCGAGAACCCCAAGTCGTGCTCATGTTGACCGCGCTCATGTATGCCGTGGGCGTCGGCTGGGGGCTCGACCACGTTGCGAAGAGATCCAGGAGCTCGATGCGGTCGTGGGTTCGACCCATGATGGCTGCGAGTGTGGGGATCGTGCTGCCCCTCGCGTACACGCCGACCATCTTCGGCGGACTTGCTGGGCAGCTGTCTCCTTCGACGTTGCCGCATGCCTACGTTCGGGCTGACCGCATCGTCGGACGCGGGGACGGGCAAGTGCTCGTCTTGCCTTGGCATCTCTACGAGTCGGTGCCGTTCGCTGGGGAGCGGACCATCGCGAACCTGGGACCGTCGCTCTTCACACGACCGGTTATTTCCCCCGACGACGTCCAGCTCCGAGGAGTCGAGACACAGACGACGACACCTCGGTCGCACTACGTCGCCGATCTCGTGGACGGCGAGTACTCGAAGAGCCACTTCGGTGCGCAAGTAGCACCGCTCGGCATCGAGTACATTGCCCTCCAGAAGGTCGTGAACTGGGTCTCCTACGGCTGGCTTGCGCACGAGAGCGACCTGCGCGTCGCTCTCGACACGTCGTCGCTCGAGGTTTGGCGGAACCTCGACTACCGGGGAGTCGGGGACCGCACCTCGGACTTTCGGCCTGTAGTCGAGGTCTCACCGGTGGCGTACCGGGTCGGCTCCGGCCCGCCCGGAACAGTGACCATCGATGCAGCGTACGAACCTGGCTGGCGTCTCGACGGCGTCACGGGAACTCCGACTGCACAGGGCACCATCCGTTTCGACATCGTCACGCACGCTGGCGGGATGGCGGTGTTCTCGCCGTGGGGAGCGACCCGCATTGCCTATGCCGTCTCGGGCGCTGTCGCCGTTCTGATCGCGGGCGTCCTTCTCGTCACTCGACGTCGTGGGACCCGTCGGAGGGAGCTTGACGCTGGCTCAATTGCGAGATAGCATGAGGGCGAGATATCAGTAGTTGACAGCAGGCAGCAGCGTGAGGGATGGACGGCTGACCTGATTTCGGGCTCCGGTTCCACACGATGTGGGGATGGCCGCGCACCGGTAATGAGTGGTGGGTTCGTACGAACCCCTACCACCGTGACGGTGGCGGAGTAGTTGAAGGGGACTATCTCTGTGGGCAACCGATTAGGACGCGTCGGGCGCGTGCTTGTGCGGTTCGCGCGGGCGAACCCGGTCGCGAGTGTCATCATCGTCCTGGTTGTCGCTGGTGTTGGTGTGAGTGCAGGGATCGCCGGCGGCTCAACAACGGCTGCCCTCACTAGCTGTGGTTACGGCTACGGAAGCTCGTGCACAACGCCGCTTCCCGTTTCGCCTGCGGCTCCCGCGACATCGACCGCCACCGCCTCCGGGACGTCGAGCTCCCCGTCGGGATCGACCGGGACAATCGTGAGCAAGGACCCCTCCACCGGCACCACCTTGACGGTCGACGCCTCGGGCAAGGGAGCAGTCACGATCGCGCAGCTCACCGCTGCGCCGAAGCCCACGTCGTCGACGCTCACAGTCGGCGCGCTCGTGGACATCCAGGTGGCTTCGGGGAGCACATTCACCAAGCTCACAGTGAAGGTCTGCGGGACGAAGGTCGGCACCGCTATCCAGTGGTTCGAGACACCTCCAGGGACGTGGGAGGCAGTGGCGCCCTCGTCGGGGCCGACGCTCTCCCCCGGCACACCGCCGTGTGTGACCTTCACCCTGACGGCCACCTCCACGCCATCCATCTCCCAGCTGACCGGTACGGCGTTCGCCGTCGGCACGCCGGTCACCCCGCGGATCCCGAGTATCCCGACTACCGTCACCGCCGTCTACGGCCCGACAGCCGACGCGACCGCGGCCGCCGAGCTCACCCGGGCGTTCCCCTACACGAAGGGCGTCTGCCCGCCGGGGCGTGAGGCGGTCCTCGCCTCGACAGGGGAGTACCAAGACGCGCTCGCGAGCCAGTTCCTCGCGCAGGACCTCCGGACCGGGACGCTCCTCACCCCGACGACGAGCCTCGCGAACGTGACCGCCACGACGCTCAGGGAAGAAGGCGTGAAGACCGTCTACATCGTGGGCGGCCCGCTCGCGATCACCCCGGCGGTGGCCGACGCGATCGAGCGTCTCACAGCCTACGAGTGCGGTGGGGCGACGCGGTCGGGGTCCACAGGCAAGGTCGTCGTGCGTCGCATCGCCGGGCGGACCCAGTACGCGACCGCGATGGAGGTGGCCGAGCGCGTGAGCTCCGCCGCCGCGAAGGCCTTCCCCGGCGCCTACTCGACGAGGAACCCCACAGGTGGCACGGGCCGCTACAACGACACCGCGGGAAGCAGCTCGGCCGCCCCGAAGGGCGCGGTGCCGACGGCCATCCTGGCGAGCGGAGAGGAGTTCCAGGACGCGCAGGCGGCGAGCGTCGTCTCCTACCGCACAAAGCTCCCGATGCTGCTCACCCCGAGCTCGACGCTGTCCGCGACAGCGGTCGCAGCCGTCCGGAAGCTCCACGTGAAGCAGGTGATCTTGATGGGCGGCCCGCTCGCCGTCACGAGCACCGTCGAGGCGGCGCTCGTCGCGGAGACCGGCGTCGCGGTGCTCCGTGTGGCCGGGAAGGACTACACCGACACGGCGCTCGAGCTGGCCAGGTTCGAAGCCGCGGAGGCCCCAGACGGCCTCGGGTGGACATTCGGCCACCGGGTGATGGTCGCCCGCGGTGACGGGTTCACCGACGGCCTGGCCGGCGCGGTGCTCGACAGTCCGCACAGCATCGCGACAGGGTCTTCCGGCACCGCCCGCCCGCTCCTGCTCACGAAGAGCCCGGCGTCGCTCGGAGCGTCCCTCACCAAGTTCCTGGAGGTCACAGGGCACACAGGGGTCGACAGGATCGCGTCCAAGACCATCACGGGCCTGACCGTCCTCGGTGGGCCGAAAGCGGTCAGCACGTCGGAGATCGCGGCGATACAGACAGACCTCGCCCACTGATCGACAGGACGCGGATCGTCTGGACGACTGTGCTCGCTCCTTGGACACATTCACAGGGCGCGAGGCTTTCAGTGACCCCGCGTCGATCCTGCCTCAGCGGACTGGTCGAGGATCTCCGTGTCGCCGCCGCCTCCGACCACGCTGCAGCGTGTCACAGATGGCACGTCGAGCTCGCAGTCGGGGTCGACCAGCGCCATCGCGAGCGAGCACCCCTCGAACAGCGCCTTCATCGTCGACGCGTAGGAGGGGGGTTACGCGCACATCGTCATGTGCTGCGCCAGGGACGACACCAGGCGGGGGATGACGGCCGAGCACGCGGTGCTCCCCGCCGAGGGGACCAGGTCCCACACGTGGGATGCCGCCGGACCACCGGTCATCGAGCTCGACGGGGTGACCAAGACCTACCGCACGGGCACCCTCGAGGTGGATGCCCTCCGCGGCGTCTCCCTCACCATCGACGAGGGTGAGTACGTGGCCGTCACGGGCCCTTCCGGTTCGGGCAAG
>JAJYMD010000065.1 GCA_021787255.1 Actinomycetes bacterium
GCATCGAGGCGACCAGCGTGAGGAACCTGTTCGTCGCGCCCGCCACGATCGACCTCGCCGGCGTGGAGATCGAGCTGGTGCCCGTGTTCAGCCGCGAGCTTCGGCTGCGACGTGCGGTGGAGACCGTGCTCGAGGACTTCGACTTCGTGCTGATCGACTGCCCGCCTTCGCTCGGGCTGATCACGGTGAACGGGCTCGCCGCTGCGAGCGAGGTGCTCGTGCCGATCCAATGCGAATACTACGCCCTCGAGGGCCTGGGGCAGTTGCTTCGCAACGTCCATCTCGTGGCGTCGAACCTGAACGACCGCCTCGAAGTGAGCGCGATCGTGCTCACGATGTACGACGCGCGGACGCGGCTCGCGGTGGACGTCGCTGCTGAGGTGCGCCAGCACTTCGGGAGCAAGGTCTGCAACATCGTGATCCCGCGAACGGTCCGGCTCTCAGAGGCGCCGTCCTTCGGCCAGCCGATCACGGTGTTCGATCCGTCCTCACGCGGGGCGGTGGCGTATCGAGAGCTTGCGAAGGAGGTGAGCAATGGCGCGGCGCAGCGGGTTGGGTAAGGGGCTCGGAGCTCTCATCCCGACGGAGGTCTCGGGCCAGCGGGGAAGCTCGCTGCGGGACGTTCCCATCTCCAGCATCCGGCCGAACGCGCTCCAGCCTCGGACGCACTTCGACGAGGAGGCGATGTCGGCGTTGGCTGCCTCCATCAGGGAGGTCGGCGTCCTCCAGCCCGTGCTCGTTCGACCGGTCGGCGACGACGCGTACGAGCTGATCGCGGGCGAGCGCCGCTGGCGTGCGGCCCGGCGCGCTGGGCTTCAGACCATTCCTGTCCTCGTGCGGGAGGTGCCCGCGGATGCCAGCAGCCTCGAACAGGCGCTCGTCGAGAACCTGCATCGCGAGGATCTCGGCCCGCTGGAGGAAGCCGCGGCCTACCAGCAACTCATCGACGACTTCGGCCACACCCACGAAGAGGTGGCGACCCGGGTCGGAAAGAGCCGTGCGACCGTGACGAACACCCTGCGGCTTCTCCAACTGCCCGCCGGGGTCCAACGTGCGCTCGCCGACGGGTCGATCTCGGCCGGTCATGCGCGCGCGCTGCTCGGCACCCCGGATCGCGCGCTCCAAGAATCGTTGGTGGGCCGCATCGTCGCCGAGGGCCTGACGGTCCGCCAGGTCGAGGAGGCCCTGAAGAAGGGGGTGAGCGATGATGGGGCTGAGGCTGTGCCCGTGCCAGGATCATCTGAAGGTACGACCGCTGGTAGTACTCGCCGCGTGGCGCCTCGGCGCTTGCCCGAGCCGGGCATTCTGGAGCTGGAGGAGCTTCTCTCCACCCACCTGAACACGCGAGTGAAGGTCGAGCTGCGGAACCGGCGTGGGCGCGTCGTGGTGGAGTTCGCCACGCTCGAGGATCTCGAGCGGATCTACAGGGCGATGGTCGAGGGGTCCCGACCGGTCCCGTCCCCCCTCGGTACTGAGGAACCTGCTGGCGAAGGGTCAGGTCGATGAGGAGGACTCGAGACTCGACCCGCAGTTCACAGATATCCACAACCTGTGCATCACCTTGTGGATTATCCGGCTCACCTCCATGTTCGGTGGGCCGTGACGTTCTGGGACGGCCGTCCCAGCCAGGCGCGACTCCCAGCCAGGTGCGACTCCCAGCCGGACGGTCACTGCCAGAGACGCTCAGTCCCAGGGCCCACATGCCCAGGCCGCGAGCGCCTCTGCGAGCGCCTCGGTGAGCTGTCGGCCGTGCTGGACGACCGCAGCGGAAGGTCCCACCTCCACCGTGATCGCGGGCATCCGGGTCTCACGGAGAACCGGAAGCGACATGCCGTGCGAACCGAGGTCTGGGACCCCGAGCGCAGCGGGTACCGTTCGCCGCACCGCCTCGGCTAGCAGGCGTCCGCCGACGGACTCGTCGCGGAAGCCCGAGTAGAACGCGAGGAGCGCTCCGGCGCGCTCCGGTTCGAGCCGGAGCCCGAGGTAGACGTCGACCCCGGCCGCGTTGGCCTGTTTGGCCTGTGCGGAGTCGTCAGGGTGGTGGAGGGTCACGACCTTGGCGCCTAGCGCGACGAGGCGCCGGCGGAGGGCGATGACGGGCGCGGCAAGTCCGCCGCGCTCGCCGATGGCCACGCGACGGCCCTTGAGAGTAGGCGGTGACTGGCGGAGCAACTCGCGAGCGCGGACCGTCGACACGAGGTGTAGCCGTCCTTCGCCTCGTGCAGCGACGCGGCGGAGCGCGCGCAACGTCTCGCCGCCGAGGATCCCGTCGACGGGGAGCGCGGAGTTCTCCTGGAAGTCCCGTAGGGCCTTTGCGGTCGTGTCGCCGAAGATCCCGTCGACGCGGCCAGTGTCGAACCCGAGCGCGCACAGGCGCTGCTGGAGCTCGGCCACGTCGTCGCCGCGCAGCATCGGCGTCCGGCGGTAGAGGAAGCGGTCGCCGAGCCGGTACCCGGCCTCGACGAGGGTCTGCCAGGTGTGCTCGCCGCACACGCCGTCGACTCGAAGTCCCCGGCGGCGCTGGAACGCCTCGAGCGCCGCACGCGTCGCGAGCCCGAACTCGCCCGCAGGATCGCTGATGGGTCCGAAGCCGAGTGCGAGGAGGCGGTCTTGGACGTCGGCAACGGCCTCGCCACCGTCACCTTCGGCGAGCGGGAGCGCGCCGTCCCGGTCTGCCACCGTCGGGGCTACAGGTAGCCGCTCAGTTCCTGGAGCAGCTGCCCCTTCGGCTTGGCGCCGATCAGGCGGACCTTTGGCTGCCCGTCTTTGAACAGGATCAGCGTCGGGATGCTCATCACGTCGAAGCGGCGCGTGACGTTCAGGTTCTCGTCGATGTTCAGCTTCGCGATCTGCAGCTTGCCTGCTTGCTCGAGCGCGATCTCCTCGAGCACCGGGGCGATCATCTTGCAGGGCCCGCACCACTCGGCCCAGAAGTCCACCAGGACGGGCACCTCGGCGGACGCCACATGCTCGTCAAAGGTGCTGTCGTCCAACGTCACCATGGTCTCGCTCACGTGCGTCCTCCGACCTCGACTCTCGGCTCGGGATCCCCCGAGCCGCTCGCGCTCGCTCTTCCTTGCCTGCTCGGCCTGCCGGCCTCCTCGCCCACCTACCGCCCGGCATCGGCCAACGCCGTTCCGGCACGAGCTGTTCCCGTCCGCCCCACCTACGACCCCCGTGCCTCCAACCACCGTTCGACGTCGATCGCGGCCATGCACCCGGACCCCGCCGCGGTGATGGCCTGGCGGTAGGTGCGGTCCTGGACGTCGCCACAGGCGAAGACCCCCTCGACGCTGGTCGCGGTGCCGGCGTGGGTCACGACGTAGCCCTGATCGTCCAGCTCCACCTGGCCCTCGAGCAGCGCGGTGTTGGGGCGGTGGCCGATCGCGACGAACAAGCCCGTCACCGGCAGCTCCTCCTCCTCGCCGGTCGTCGGATGGCGGAGACGGACGCCCGTCACCTTGCCATTGCCGAGCACCTCTGCGACTTGCCGTGTCCATGCGAACTCGATGCCGGGGTGGGCGAGGGCACGTTCCTGCATGATGCGCGACGCCCGCAGCCGGTCGCGCCTGTGGACGACGGTGACCTTCGAGGCGAAGCGGGTGAGGAACAGCGCCTCTTCCAGCGCCGAGTCCCCACCGCCCACGACCGCGATGTGCTGGCCGCGGAAGAAGAACCCGTCGCAGGTCGCGCAGGTGGAGACGCCGTAGCCGAGGAGCCGGTCCTCGCCGGGTACCCCGAGCATGAGCGCCTGCGCGCCGGTGGCAATGATGACGGCCTCGGCCTCGTAGTCGGGGTCCGGCGCGGACGGGTCCTCGGTCCACACGCCGAAGGGGCTGGAGTCCAGGCGGACCCTCTTCACCTTCGCGGTCACGATGCGCGCGCCGAAGTGCGCCGCCTGGGAGCGCATCGCGGTCATGAGCTCGGGGCCGAGGACGCCGTCAGGAAAGCCGGGATAGTTCTCGACGTCGGTCGTGAGCATCAGCTGGCCGCCTGGCTGGTCACCGGTGGACGACGGCTCGCCTTCCACGACGAGCGGGTTCAGCTGCGCGCGCCCCGTGTACACCGCCGCAGTCAGTCCTGCGGGCCCAGAGCCCGCGATGAGCACCTTCACGTGTGCGGTCATGGATGCCTCAGTGAGCGCGGGCCGCCGAGGAGCGCGCCGTGCGGCGGCTCCAGACGGCGAGCCCGGCGAAGCTCAGCGCGCCGCCGAGCACGATGTAGCTGAGCCACACCTGGTGGCCGAAGACATAGACGTCGAAGAGCCGGACCACGGCGATGGAGCCCACCACGACGAGGGTCGCGACGAGGGTCGCGACCAGCAGGCCGAACACGACCGCGCGGGTGGCGAGGATCGTGGGGCGCACGGCCTTGTCGTGGATCGTGTCGACCAGGAGCTGGACCGCGTCGACCGCCTTGCGGGGCAGCTCGGCCGCAACCTCGGCGGCCGCAGTCCCGATGAAGGGGGGTAGGGACCTCGTCGCTCCGGCCGGGGTGTCGTCTGCCGGGCCCGCGTCGGGCGCCGGGGAGCCGACCGGAGTCGCCTGCTCGTCGCTCATGAAGACAAGCCTACCGGCTGCGTTCATCGCCGAGCCGGGAGCTGGTAGCAGACGCCCACCGTGCCCGGGCCCGAGTGGGTGCCGATCACCGGGCCGAGATCGCAGACGACCAGCTCATGGGCGACTTCAACGCTGCGGAGGCGCTCGACGACCGCGTCGATGTCAGGCGCCGCACCGTCGCACACCGCCAGGCGTTCGAGGGGAGCGTCGGCCGCCACCTTCGCCAGCAGGTAGTCGAGCGCACGGCTGCGGGTGCGCTGCCTGGACTCCTGCTCGACCACGCCGCCGCGCACCTCGATGACCGGCTTGATGGAGAGGATGGACCCGACGAGAGCCGCGGCCCCACCGATGCGCCCTCCTCGCTGGAGGTGGTCGAGCGTGTCGACGACACCGAGCATTCGCGTGCGGGCCACGAGGTCGCGTGCGAGCGCGGCGACCTCCTCGAGGGAGGCGCCGGTCGCGGCGAGCTCTGCCGCGGCGATGCACATCAGGCCCTCGCCCATGGTGAGCGAGCGGGTGTCGATCACCACGACCGGCAACCGACCCTCGAACGCCCGGGCCCCCGCGAGCGCCGCCTGGTGGGTGGCCGACACGCCTGCCGAAAGCGTGAGGCAGACGACGCCGTCGGCGCCCTCGGCCGCCGCGCGCTCGTACGCGCTGGCGAACGCCCCGGGAGGGGGCGCCGCCGTCTGGGGCAGGGTGGGGGACTCCTTGCAGCGGCGCCAGAACTCTGCAGGGGAGAGATCCCGCCGGTCGAGGAGCTCCTCGTCGCCGAAGCGGATCGTGAGGGGCACGACCGCGATGCCGTAACGGTCGGCCAGCTCGCACGAGAGGTCGCACGCACTGTCGGTGACGACCCTTACTCCGGCCAATGGACGCCCCCTCGATCGCGGCGTCATCCAATGCCCGCACGACCGCGAACCCTCGGCGGGGCCGGCACGGGTGCGCCGGCGCGAGCAACCTAGCGCGGGAGGCGCCGGCGCAACGACGTGGTGGTACCGCCGATCCACCGGCGCTCGCCCGGGTCGTCGTCGTTGCGGTCCTCGTCTCGGTTCCCGCCGCCCTCGGATCCCCCGCCCGAGGCCCCGCCGCCCTCGGATCCCCCGCCCGAGGCCCCGCCAGCCGAGGCCCTCCCGCCCGAGGACCGGTCGCGGCTGCCGCCAGCTCCACTCGCCGCCGGGGCGCCGCGATCCTGCGGCGCACGCGGCGGACGGTCCCGGTCGAGCGCGGAGAGGGCGTGGGCGACCGGGATGCCGGGCTGTGCAACGAGGCGGATGTGCGGCCCGGTGTTGACGGGCGTGCGGACGTCGCCCCAGGCGGCGCCGAGCCCTGCGCCCGCCCCGACGTCGTTGGCGTCGAAAGACGCACCAGCCGGTACGGTGGCTGTCTCGGCTGTGGCGGCGAGCGGTTCGCCGGTGAGCAGGGCGAGGGGCTGGCGCCGTCCCCCGAGGAGCGCGCCGATGCCCGCGTAGACCGCTCCGCCTGCGAGGAGGGCCGCCGCGACGCGCACGAGCAGCCCGGCCCCGCGTTGGGCGCCGGAGGCGTCCGAGACGGCCAGCACGACCGCGCCCATCACGATCGTCGCACCCAGCGCGCGCCGTAGCGGAGCCCAGGCGCGCGGGCCGCCGAGCGCGCCGAGCCAGCGGCGCAGGACGGCGATCCCGCACAGCGAGGCGACGGTGTACGCGATCGACAACGAGAGCGCGAGGCCGCGCACGCCGAGCGGCCCGACGAGGACGACCGCGAAGACGACGTTCAGCCCGTTCTCGACGAGGTAGAGGAAGAAGGCGGCGCGGGTGCGCTGCATCGCCTGCAGGACGCGCACCACGTAGAGGTACGTGCAGAAGCCGGGCAGGCCGAGGGAGAGCATCGCCAGGGCCGCGGCGGTCGTGGCGGTGGCCGCGACGGAGGTGCTGCCGTGGCCGAGGAGGAGCGCGACGGCAGGGTGCGCGAGCAGCAGCATGCCCATCGCGGCAGGGAGGATCACGGCGAGCGTCGCGCGCAATCCGGCGGTGAGGCGTCTTCGGAACCCGGCCTCGTCGCCGATCGACCACCGCTCGGCGAGCTCGGGGGTGACTGCGCTCATGATCGAGACCGCGACGACCGCGTAGGGCATCTGGAAAAAGGTGTACGCGTACGTGTAGGAGGAGACAGGGGCTGTCCCGCTGGCGCGCGCCCCGACGGCGAGGGCGAGCACCACGTACAGCGCCACCTGGTTCGCCACGACGAAGCCGAACGTCCATCCTCCCAGCCTCACGACCGTGCGGACCGCCTCGTGCCCGGGCTCCCAGCGCCACCTGAGCCGGCCGAGGCCGACGCCGCGAAGCGCCGGCAGCAGCACGAGCGCCTGGAGGAGGACCCCCGCAGTGGTCCCGAGACCGAGAAGGACGAGATCGCCGGGGTGGGCGTGCACCGTCGCGAGTGTGGGGAACCTCGGAGCGAGCACGTGGAACACCACGAGCACGGCGATGACGACGACGTTGTTGGCGATTGGGACCCACATCGGCGCGGCGAAGCGCCGCCGCGTGTTGAGGAGCGCGGCCATGAGGGAGATGAGGCCGTAGAGCGCGACCTGCGGCGCGAACCACCGCAGCAACGTCGATGCGACGGCCTTTTCTTCTGCGAGGTCCGCTCCCGAGGTGGATCGCACATGGTCGAACGCGGTGTACGCGCTGATCACCTGTGGCGCGATGGCCCAGAAGACGATCGTCATCACGACGAGCACGACGACGGCGGCGGTCGTCACGGCCGAGATCGCCCGCCACGCTTCGCGCTCGTCGCGCGTGGCGAGCCGGTCCACGAAGACGGGGATGAACGTCGCGGCGAGGACCCCGCCCAGGACGATGTCGTAGACCATGTTCGGCGTGGTGTTGGCGAGGTTGTAGGCGTCGGCGAGGTGCGCGAGGCCGAGCGCGTACGCGAGCGCGATGATCCGCAGGAGCCCGGTGAGCCGCGAGACCGCGGTGCCCGCGGCCATCCACAGCGCGGCGCGCTGGAGCCGCGCGCCGCGCGCTTCGCGGCTGTCCGACGCGCCGCCGACGCCACGGCGCCGGCCCACCTGTGTCACGCTCCGGCCGTCCTGCTCCCTGAAGCCCGGGCGCGCCGGCGCCGCTGGCGGCGGGACCACCATGTGCGAGCCCACCACGACAAGAGGACGACGAGCGCGACCGCGGTCAGCACGATGCCGACGAGAGAGGTCGCCGTCGAGCGCACGGTGAGGAGGCCACGTGCGATCACGAGCCGTCCGTTCGGCGACGTGAACGTCACATGGAGCGGGAGGTCGCCGGAGCTGCGCGCGAGGACGTCGACGCGCGTGGCGTTCGTGGCATGGTCGAGCCGCATGGGTCGGCGAGAGCCGCGGTGGGGGAAGAGGAACTTGTTGCCGCTGACTGCCAGAATGCCGACGACCGTGTAGGGCGCGCGCTTGTCGACCGTGATCGGGATCCATCCTGTGCGCGCGGTGAGCGTGAACGTCTTTGTCGCGAAGCGGACGAGCCGGAGCTGGCGTCCCAAGAGCCGCTCGAAGTCGGACACACCGGCGACCTGCTGGCGGGCGGCGAGGTTCTCGGACTCGCAAGCGAGGAGCAGGTCGTCGAGCTCGGAGAGCACAGCGGGGTGGCCCGCGATCGAGCCGTCGAAGTCGCTGAGCCGGACACGCGCACGTGACAGGGCCTCGGCGAGGGAGTGGCGGAGGACAGGACCGGGCCCGGGTTCGAGCAGCCGACGCGTCCCCTGGGCGGTGACCGAGGCGAAGTAGCGCGTGAGCGTGACCGGCTCGACGACCGGGTTCTTCGACAGTCCGTCGAGCAGTACGCGGTCGAAGATCGGGTTGGCCGTCCATTGCGCAGGTGGCAGCGCGACCATCCCGCGGACCGCCGCTGTGTTCGGCCGCTCGAAGTGCACCATCGCGAGATCGGCGAGGACCTGGGACGCGGCGAGCGCAGGGTCGTCGCGGACGGCGGTGAACTGCCCGTCCAGCCAGCCGTCCGCCTCCGCAGCCTTGACCGACCTCTTGGATCCTCCGTCGGAGAGCACGAGGGAGAACGTGGAGGCCCAGGTCCCGCTGTCTGTGGCGCCCGGTGTGGGGGCGAGGTCGGTCCCGGGCAGGACGAGCTCGGTGGCGTGCAGCTCCTCGAGCCCCTTGGCGATGTCGTTGCCCACGGGACCGGGCTGCACCCACGGCGAGGGCCCGGTGAGGTGGCTCACGTGGAGGCGATCGAGCACTGTCGCTCCCGCGGCCATCTGAGCGACGATCTCCGTGGGCTCGCCCGCGCCCGCGAGCGCGCCGAGATCGATCGGGACGTAGGGGCGCGTCAGGATCTGGTCGGTCGTCGGGGCGGTGGACATCGCGGCGATCGCCGCGTCCGCCGCCCGGCCGCCCGGCCCGGCGCGCTCGAGCGCCTGGAGGGTCTCTGGGGAGACGTCGAGCGTGAGCGGGACCGACGTCGCTGCGCGCAGCTGGGAGACGAGCGTCTCCAGTGAAGCCGCGACGCTCCGGGCGAGCGGTCGGAGGGCGTCTGCCGGGCCCGAGGGGTTCGCCGAGATCGACACGGGCGAGTCGAGTGGCACGATCCAGGCGAACTCGAGCCGGTGTGCGCTCTTGGCGGCGACATAGGTGAGGAACGTCGTGAAACGGTGCAGCACCCTGCCCGTCGAGCGCAGGAGCTCGACGACCACGGGGTACACCCCTGTGCATGTGCCCGTCCCTGTGGGCGGAGCGCACGCGAGCCCGATGCGGTTCGCCTGGCCGCTCGAGGCCGCCTGCACGACGGAGAGGTCGAAGGACACGCCGCCGCGAGCCCGGGGATCGGGCGGAAGGCTGGCGAGCGAGACGGGCAAGGTCTCGGCGAGGGGATCGCCGCGCGGACCGCTGCGCACGACGTTCTTGAAGCTGAAGCGCGTGCTGAGGCGTGGGTACAGGACCGCCCGGACCTGCGCGCCCGACGGCGCATCGTGCGCGGTGATCCCGAGGTCGAAGGGCGTCGACGGCTGTGCGGAGCCTCTGGCGCGTACGGGCGCGGGGGCGAGGACCCATTCGCTCTGGCTGTCGAGCACGAGCGGCGCCGACGTGCGAGGCGCGGCGAGGGACCTTGCACGGGAGACGGCGTGGACGGAGCCGGCCTTGGGGGCGCCGAGCGCGCCGAGCGCGCCGAGCGCGACCATGAGGGTCGCGGCGAGGCCCATGGCCAGGGCGCAGATCGGAA
>JAJYMD010000391.1 GCA_021787255.1 Actinomycetes bacterium
GCGCTCGACGAGCTCGCGCGCGTCGCGGGCGTCTCTCCGGTGGAGCTGCGGCGGCAAAGCGTGCTGGTCGGCGGCGATCGCGATGCGTACGGCCATGTGTGGGACGAGGCGCGAGGCACCGAGACCTTGGACGCCGCGCTCGCCGCCGCAGAGGAATCTCCGTCGGGCGGAGGCGGCGGAGCCGCCGGCTGGTACCGGCCGGCTCCGCGAGGGTGGCGGCGCGGGAGGGGCATCGCCCTGTACGCGCGCTCGACCGCGCCGCCTGCGACCACGAGCCTGCGCCTCGTGCCCGGCGACGCGGGGCGACTGGTCGTGGAGGTCCCGCTCCCCGAGACCGGGACCGGCAGCCATTCGGTCGTGCGCGAGGAGCTCGCCACCGCGCTCGACGTCGATCCCGATCGAGTAGAGGTCCGCCAGGTGCCGACCGGGTCGCTCCCGAACGACCCTGGCGTCGGCGCGAGCCGGGTCACGGTCGGGCTGACCACCGCCTTGCACCTGCTTGCCGATCGCTGGCTGGAGGCGGGCGGCACGAAGGCCGTGACGATCGAGACCGGCGCGGGGAGCGAGCCGCCCGCGCTCTCCTTCTGCGCCGAGGTCGCAGACGTCGCGGTCGACCCCGAGACGGGTCAGGTTCTCGTCTTGGGCCTCGTGACGGCCGTCGACGTGGCGTCGGTGCTGCGCCCGCGCTCGCATCGCATGCAGGTCGAAGGGGGGACGGTCATGGGCTACGGCTTCGCCTGTCTGGAGGACCTCCTCGAGGCGGACGGTCAGGTGTGGGCCGCGAACCTCGCAGAATTCCGGTTGCCGACCCCAGCCGACGTCCCTCCGTTGCGGACGGTGCTCGTCGAGGGAGGGCGAGGAGTCGGCCCCGCCGGCGTCAAGGCGGTAGGAGAGCTGTCCAACGTCCCGACCGCGGCCGCGATCGCCAATGCCGTCGCCGAGGCGACGGGTTGCCGCGTCCGGCAGCTCCCGCTCACCGCCGAGCGCGTGTTCTGGACGCTGGGCGGAACCGGCCCCGAAGAAAGGGGAGCGTAGTGAAGCTGCGCGCTCGTGTGAACGGGACGCCGTTCGACGCCGACGTCCCGGCCACCGCGAGCCTGCTCGAGGTGCTGCGCGGCGCCGGGCTGACCGGGACCAAGGAGGGGTGCCGCATCGGGGTGTGCGGGCTGTGCACCGTGCTCGTCGGCGACGTGCCGGTGAGCTCGTGCCTGTACCTCGCGGGTTGCGCCGACGAGGCGGATGTCTGGACCGTCGAAGGCATCGCCGAGCGAGCCCCGTGGGTGGTCGACGCGTTCGTCGAGCGCGAGGGGATGCAGTGCGGCATCTGCACGCCCGGCCAGGTCGTGACCGTCGCGTCGATGGGCCCGGAGGTCTGCGACGAGCCCGCGGTGTGCCGCTACCTGAGCGGGAACCTGTGCCGTTGCACCGGGTACGGCACGATCGTCGAGGCAGCGCTGGCGGCGCAGCTGCGTCGCGACGGCACCGACGCGGCGCAGCTGCGTCGCGACGGCACCGACGCGCCGAGGTGACCGGGACGTCCGCCGCCGACGCAGCCTTCCTCGTCCCCAGCACGGTCGAGGCGGCCGTCGAGGCGCTTGGCGACGCCGGTCCCGGCGCCGTGGCTCTCGCCGGCGGCACGTCCATCGGCCTGCTGATCGGGCAGGGCCTGCTCGCTCCCTCGGCCCTCGTATGGCTGGGCCGCATCCCCGAGCTGTCCGTCCTCCAAGAAGAGGACGAGCGGATGTCGATCGGCGCTACCGTGACCCTCGCCGCTCTCGCCGCCGATCCGCGGGTGCGGTCTGCGGCGCCTGCCCTCGCGGACGCCGCGGCATCCGTCGGCAACACCCGGGTGCGCGCGGTGGCCACGATCGGCGGCGCCCTCGTGCACGCCGACCCCAGGCAGGATCTCCCACCGGTGCTCCTCGCCCTCGACGCCCGCGTCGAGGTGGCGGGCCGGGGAGGCCGTCGGTGCCTGGCGGTCGACCAGCTGATCGACGGCTATCTGTCAACCGATCTCGGCCAAGAGGAGGTCGTCACCGCCGTGCGCGTGCCGCTCGTCGACGGCCGGCGAAGCTGCTATCTCCGGTTCACGCCGGGCAGCGCCGACGACTACCCCACGGTCGCGGCCGCGGCGAGCGTCAGGGTCGTCGACGGCGTGCCGACCGCAGTCCATCTCGCGATCGGCGGCGCAGGACCCACCGCGTACCTGGTGCCAGAGGCCGAGGAGGTGCAGGGCGCACCGGCGCGGAGGTGGGCGAAGGCGGTGGCGGAGGTCGCCGAGGCTGCCGCCCGCAGAGCCGACCCGGTGGACGACAGGCTCGGCTCGGCGGCCTACAAGCGGCGTATGGTCGCCGTCTGGGCGAGACGGGCGCTCGAGCGGTGCCTGTGCGCCGAGCGCGCCGAGGGCTGGGCGTCGAGGGATGAGCGCCGAGCGCGCGAGGCGCCTCAGGAGGGTCCGGGGTCCTCTCCCGTCGCCTGACGCAGGAGGTACCGCCATCCGGCCTCGAGCTGGGAGGGGCCCCAGCACGTCTGGCGCTTCTCGAGCGCCTCGTCGTCCGAGGCGAGGACAACGAGGTCCCGTGCCTTGGAGCCGTCGTCGAGCTGGGCGTCGTCGTCCACGCGTCGTTCCCCCTGTCTCTGGTTGCGGTTCTCGGCTCGGAGGTCGCCCGTGCTTGACGCTCCGGCGACCGGCCCGTACGTTACAGACATCGTTTCTGAGGTGCAGACATTCGCCTGCGCCCTGCGCCGCTCGGCACGAGAGCGGCAGAGCCAGAGGAGGGACGGTGGGCCAGATCCGGCGCCTTCGCTTCGACGAGCTCGCCCCGGTGCTCCAGGACGTGCTCCGAGCCAAGGTCGAGCGCCTCGGGTACCTGGGCGAGTTCTTCGCGGTTGGCGGCCACCAGCCCGAGGCGACGGCCGCGTTCCAGTCCTTCACCGAGGCCCTGAAGCACGCGCTGCCCGCGGAGCTGACCGAGGTGGTCGCCCTCACGGTCGCATCCGTGCTCGGGAACGACTACGAGCAGAGCCAGCACGAGCGGCTCGCCCGGACCCTCGGCTTCTCCGAGGGCTGGATCGCTGCCGCGGTCGGCCGTGGTGATCCCACTGCGCTGAGCGCGCGGGCAGGCGTCGCCCGCCAGCTCGCGCTCGCGGTCGTCGACCGGTACGGCCACGAGGCCGCCGGCGAGCTCGAGCGGGCGGTCGACGAGCTCGGGGAGGAGGCGGCCGTCGGGGTGCTGCTCACCGTCGGCCGCTACGTCGCCCACGCCCTGGTCGCGAACACCCTCGAGCTCGTCGCTCCAGTCGAGGGCGTCCTTCCCCCTGCCGGCGTGGGGAGCGCCCGGTGAGCCAGGCGCGCACCGCCTCGGCGGCGACCAGCCCCGGGCAGCTCGCGACGGGTCGGGTCGACGTCGCCCGGGCGTGCCGGGTGCTCGCGGCCGAAGGGCTCGTGTCCGACATCCTCGGCCACGTGAGCCTGCGCGTGGGCGACCGGCACATGCTCATCCGAGCGCGCAGCGCGTCGGACCCGGGGCTCCTCCTCACGAGGCCCGAGGACGTCGTCCTCACCGACTTGGACGGGGAGCCCGCAGAAGAGCTCGCCGGCCGCCAGCTGCCCCAGGAGCTCCCGATCCATGGGGAGGTCCTGCGAGCGCGATCCGGCGACGGCGCCGTCGTGCACGCGCACCCTCCCGACGTGGTGCTGTGCAGCATCGCCGACCTCCCCTTGCGCCCGGTCTTCGGCGCCTTCAACATCCCCGCGATGCGCATGGCCGAGCAGGGCCTCCCGGTGTTCGACTACTACGGGTTGGTGAAGAGCCGTGAGCGGGGCGAGCAGATGGCGGCGGCGATGGCGGGGACGCGAGCGGTCGTGTTGCGTGGCCACGGCCTCACCACCGCCGCGCCGACCTTGGCAGGGGCGGTGGTGACGGCGCTCAACGTGAACCTCCTCGCGCGCATGACCGTCGCCCTCGTGACCGCGGGGCGCAGCGCGCCCGAGGTGCCCGTCGCCGACCGCGCGGACCTCCCGGACCTCGGCGCCGCCTTCAACGACGAGCTCGTCTGGCGCCACCACGTCGCGAAGCTCTCCTGGCGCGGGCTGGGCCTCGAGGATCCCGGGCGGTGACGGACGCCGAGCGCGCGCTGCTCGGGGGTCGGCGAGTGTCAGGGCAGCGTGCGCAGGACCGCCGCGTCTCCCTGGCCACCACCGCCGCAGAGGCCGACGGCTGCGACCCCCCCACCCCGGCGCCGCAGCTCGTAGAGCGCCGTGAGCGCGAGGCGCGTCCCGGACATCCCCACGGGGTGGCCGAGGGCGATCGCACCGCCGTTCACGTTCAGCTTCTCCGCGGGGATCCCGAGGTCGTCGGCGGAGGCGAGCGCGACCGCGGCGAACGCCTCGTTGATCTCGAAGAGGTCGACGTCGCCGACCTCGAGCCCGGCCCTCCCGAGCGCTCGGGCGATCGCCCGCGAGGGCTGGAGGAGGAGCGAGGGGTCCGGGCCCGCCACTTGCCCGTAGGAGACGAGCTCCCCGAGCGGTGCCACGTCCAGCTCCGCGGCCTTCGCCTTCGACGTCACGACGACGGCCGCGCCCCCGTCGGAGATCTGCGACGCGTTGCCCGCGGTGATCGTGCCCGCTTCGGCGAACGCGGGCCGGAGGGAGGCGAGCGACGCCGCGGTCGTTCCCGGGCGCACACCCTCGTCGGCGTCCACGACCAGCGGCTCGCCCTTGCGCTGGGGGACCGGGACCGGGACGATCTCCTCGGCGAGACGGCCGTCCTTCGCGGCGGCGGCGGCCTTCTCGTGGGAGGCGGCTGCGAAGGCATCCTGGCGTTCGCGGGTGATGCCGGTCCGCTCGTTGTACCGCTCGGTGGCGAGCCCCATCGCGCACCGGTCGAACGCGCAGGTCAGCCCGTCGTGCAGCATCGAGTCCACCAGCGCCGCGTCGCCGAGCCGGAACCCTTCGCGCGCGCCCGGCAGGAGGTGGGGCGCGCGGGTCATGGACTCCATCCCGCCCGCGACGACGACCTCGGCGTCTCCCGCGTTCACCATCTGGTCCGCGAGGTAGATGGCGTTCAGCCCGGACAGGCACACCTTGTTCACCGTCGTCGCGGGGACCGTCATCGGGATGCCGGCCTCGACCGCCGCCTGACGGGCGGTGATCTGGCCCTGTCCCGCCAGGATCACGTGCCCCATGAGCACGTAGTCGACCTGGTCCGGCGCGAGCCCGGCCCGCTCGAGCGCTGCTGCGATCGCGAAGCCGCCCAGCTGCATCGCGCTGAGCGAGGCGAGGGCGCCGGACAGCTTCCCGATGGGCGTCCGAGCCCCTGCGACGATGACCGACCCAGACATGGTTCACCTCCGGCGCGCACCGGCGTGCGACACGACGGAGCCGCGAGCAACGGCCCGTCGCCGATCCTACGCGCTCCACTACTGTCGCGGAGGTGGGCGGGATCCTCCAGGCGGCCATCGAGGGCGCCCGTGGCGACGACCTCGCCGCGATGCCGATGCCCGAGTCCTACCGCGCCGCGTTCGTCCGACGCGAGGACGTCGGGATGTTCGAAGGAATTGACCCCCTCGACAAGGACCCCCGCAAGTCGCTCCACGTCGGCGAGGTCCCTCTCCCGCAGCTCGCCCCCGACGAGGTCTACGTGGCGGTGATGGCCTCCGCCGTCAACTTCAACACGGTCTGGACCTCGATCTTCGAGCCGATGCCGACCTTCGGCTTCCTCGAGAGGCTCGGCAAGGAGAGCGTCTGGGGCGCCCGCCACGCCCTCGGGTACCACGTCGTCGGGTCCGACGCGTCCGGCGTGGTGCTGCGGACCGGCTCCCTCGTGCGCAACTGGGAGCCCGGCGACCGGGTCACGATCCACTGCAACTACGTGGACGACCAGGACCCGACGGCCCACGACGACTCGATGCTCGCGCTCAACCAGCGGATCTGGGGGTTCGAGACGAACTTCGGCGGGCTCGCCGACGTGACGGTCGTGAAGGCGAACCAGCTCATGCCGAAGCCCGCCCACCTCTCCTGGGAGGAGGCGGCGGTGAACGCCCTGTGCAACTCGACCGCCTACCGCATGCTGGTCTCGCGCAACGGCGCGCCGGTCACCCAGGGCGATCGGGTGCTCGTCTGGGGTGCGACGGGGGGCCTCGGGAGCTTCGCGGTCCAGTACGTCCTGAACGCCGGCGGGATCCCGATCGGCGTCGTGTCGTCCCCCGAGAAGGCCGAGCTGCTGCGCGACCTCGGCGTCGAGGCGGTGATCGACCGGCGAGCTGCCGGCTACCGCTTCTGGAAGGACGAGCACACCCAGGACGAGTCCGAGTGGCGCAGGCTCGGCAGGGACATCAGGGCGCTCGTCGGGGAGGACCCGGACATCGTCTTCGAGCACCCCGGGCGCCAGACCATGGGCGCGTCGGTGTTCGTCTGCAGGCGAGCCGGCACCGTCGTCACCTGCGCGGCGACGTCCGGCTACATGATCGAGTACGACAACCGCCATCTCTGGATGAAGCTCAAGACGATCAAGGGCTCGCACTTCGCCAACTACCGCGAAGCGTGGGACGCGAACCGGCAGGTCTGCGAAGGAAGGATCCTCCCGCCGCTCTCGGCCGTCTACGGGCTCGCCGACGTGGGCGAGGCGGTGCACCAGGTCCACCACAATCTCCACGAGGGCAAGATCGGCGTGCTCTGCCTCGCCCCGCGAGAAGGTCTCGGCATCGAGGACCCCGATCTGCGCGAGCGCGTCGGCGAGGACCGGATCGGGTTGTTCCGCAGGCACGACGCGTGAGGTCGGTGCCGTGACGGCTCTCCTGCTCACCGAGATCGACCACGTGGCGATCGCGGTGCGCGACATCGACGCGGCGATCGCGTGGTACGGGGGCACGTTCGGCGCGCAGGTGGCCCACCGGGAGCTCGTCGAGCGCGACGGGGTCGAAGAGGCGCTGCTCGAGGTCGCCGAGTCCTACGTCCAGCTGGTGTCCCCCACGCGCGAGGACTCGCCGGTCGCCAGGTTCCTCTCGGCGCGCGGCGAAGGGCTCCACCACGTCGGCTTTCGCGTCGCGGACTGCGCAGCGGCGCTCCAGGCGGTCAAGCGGGCCGGAGGCAGGGTGATCGATGAAGTCCCGAGACCGGGGTCGCGGGGCACGACGATCGCCTTCGTCCATCCCGCGTCCTCCTTCGGCACCCTGGTGGAGCTCGTCCAGGTGCCAGCGGGCAGGGAGATGTGAACGGAAGGCCCGCGACCTGCCCGGCGGGACCGCTCCCGTTGGCGGAGTGGGACAGGAGCGGCCCCCGGTTCCCGCCGGGCGGACTCCAGAGGGTACTACGATTCGGTGACGTTCCAATGTCGGACCTGTGACCGGGTGATCTCCGGTCGTGACCTTGGGGGTCGCTGTCGGAGAGGTCGGCACCCCTGCGGCCGCTGCACTGCTCCTCGCGAGCTGCCCGTCTCGCGGCGGTAGCCTCGGCTCCCATGGAGCGTTCCATGGCCGAGCGCCTCGAGGACCTGGCAGCGCGACGGGACCAGGCCCTCCATGCAGGCAGCCCTCACGCGGTCGAGCGTCAGCATGCCAAGGGCAAGATGACCGCACGCGAGCGGATCGAGCACCTGCTCGACGAGGGGTCCTTCGAGGAGCTGGGCATGCTCGCCCGTCACCGTGCGTACGGCACCGGGCTCGACGCGAACCGTCCCTATACCGACGGGGTGGTGACCGGCTTCGGGACGATCGACGGCCGGCGCGTGTGCGTGTTCTCCCAGGACTTCACCGTCTTCGGCGGAGCGCTCGGCGAGGTCTTCGCGGAGAAGATCCACGCCGTGATGGACCTCGCGGCCTCGACCGGAGTGCCCATGATCGGGCTGAACGACGGCGCTGGGGCGAGGATCCAAGAGGGCGTCGTCTCGCTCCACTCCTACGGCGGGATCTTCTTCCGCAACGTCGCGTCCTCTGGCGTCATCCCCCAGATCAGCGTCGTGCTCGGGCCGTGCGCGGGTGGCGCCGTCTACTCCCCGGCGATCACCGACTTCGTCTTCATGGTCCAGGGCAGCTCGCACATGTTCATCACCGGCCCCGACGTCGTGAGGACGGTGACCGGCGAGGACGTGACGCTCGAGGAGCTCGGCGGTGCGATGAGCCACGCCACGAAGTCGGGCGTGGCGACCTTCGTCGCCGCGGACGAGAAGTCCTGCCTCGACGACGTGCGCTACCTCCTCTCCTTCCTGCCGTCGAACAACCTCGAGGAGCCGCCTGCGACCACGCCGGGGGACGACCCCGAGCGCGAGACGCCCGAGCTCGTCGATCTCATGCCCGCCTCCTCGACCCGGCCCTACGACATGAAGAAGGTCATCGCCGCGGTGGTCGACGATGGCGAGTACCTCGAGGTCCACTCCCACTGGGCGATGTCGATCACCTGCGGGTTCGCCAGGATCGGCGGGCGGGTGGTGGGCGTGGTGGGCAACCAGCCAGCCGTGCTCGCAGGCGTCCTCGACATCGACTCGTCGGAGAAGGCCGCCCGCTTCGTGCGCACCTGCGACGCCTTCAACATCCCGCTCGTCACCTTCGTGGACGTGCCCGGGTTCATGCCGGGCACGGACCAGGAGCACGGCGGCATCATCCGTCACGGGGCGAAGCTGCTGTACGCCTTCTGCGAGGCGACCGTGCCGCGCATCCAGGTCGTCACGCGCAAGGCCTACGGCGGCGCGTACGTCGTCATGAACTCCAAGTCGATCGGCGCCGACCTCGTCTACGCCTGGCCGACGGCCGAGCTCGCGGTGATGGGCTCATCGGGGGCGGTGGAGATCGTGCACCGGCGCGACCTGGCCGACGCGGCGGATCCGAGTGCGCGGCGCACCGAGCTCATCGACGAGTACGAGGAGCGCTACGCGACGCCCTACATCGCCGCCGAGCGCGGCTTCGTCGACGACGTCATCGACCCGGCCGACACCCGCCGCGTGCTCGCGCGCTCGCTCGACCTGCTGCGCTCCAAGCGCGAGGAGCTGCCCAAGCGCAAGCACGGGAACGTGCCGCTGTGAGCCACGGCCTCGCCCCGCGACCGGGTCCGACTCCGGCCGAGCTCGCCGCGGTCAGCGCCGCGGTCGCGCTGCTGTCGGGCTCCGCGGTCGCCGCTGCGCCCGAGCGGGCGCCGGCCTGGCGCTTCTCGGGTCGGTGGTTCAACGCGGGCCGCTACGCCAACCGGCGCCCGATCGTCAACCACTGACCGACGTCGCCTCCACCATGGCGAGCAGGTCGCTCATGATCGCCTCGAGCGAGAAGTCCTTGGGCGTGTAGACGGCGGCCACGCCCGCCTCGCGCAGGCGCTGGGCGTCGGCCTCGGGCACGATACCCCCGACGACGACCGGCACCGAGACCCCGGCCGCCGCGAGCCCGTCAAGGATCCGCGGCACGAGCGCGAGGTGCGAGCCCGAGAGCAGTGAGACGCCCACGAGGTCGACGTCCTCGTCGCGCGCCACGGCGACGATCTCCTCGGGGCTGAGCCGAATGCCTTGGTAGACGACCTCGAAGCCGGCGTCGCGCGCGGCGACCGCGATCTGCTCGGCGCCGTTGGAGTGGCCGTCGAGGCCGGGCTTGGCGACGAGCAGCTTGGGCGGCGCGCCGCGGCGCTCGGCGAGGGCCTTGGAGCGCGTAACCAGCGCGGCGAAGCTGGTGGCGCGCCGGCCGACGCCC
>JAJYMD010000084.1 GCA_021787255.1 Actinomycetes bacterium
GACATCGAGGAGAACGACGTGCGGTGCAGCCACGCGTCGACCGTCGGCCCGGTGGACGAGGACCAGCGCTACTACCTCGAGTCCCGGGGCATCCCGCCGTCGCGCGCCGAGCAGCTGATCGTCCTCGGCTTCTTCGACGACATCGTCCAACGCTCGCCGGTCCCGGCGCTCGTCGGGCGGTTGCGCCGCGAGGTCGTGCGCAGGCTCGCCGCAGTCTCCAGCGAAGATGGGTGAGCGCGTCGTGCTGCTGCGCCGCGACGAGCTCGCGAGCGGAGAGGTCCGCCGGTTCGACGTCGGGGACCACCGCATCGCGCTCGTGAGGATCGAAGACGACTTCTACGCGATCGGAGACCGATGCAGCCACGAGGACTACTCCCTGGCCGAAGGCGAGGTGTGGGCCGAGGAGCGGGAGCTCGAGTGCCCGCGCCACGGCAGCACGTTCGATCTCGAGACCGGTGAGCCGTGCTCTCTGCCAGCGACCAAGCCGGTGCCCGTCTACGAGGTCGAGGTGGACGGCGAGGAGGTCTCGGTGGTGCTGCCATGAGCCTCCTCGAGGTGGAGGACCTGCACGCCTCGGCCGGGGGCCGCGAGATCGTCCGCGGCGTCGACCTGCGGGTGGCGGGCGGAGAGGTGCACGTCGTCATGGGGCCGAACGGCTCCGGGAAGAGCACGCTCGCGCACGCGCTCATGGGCCGTCCCGGGACGACCGTCACCTCGGGGAGCATCCGCGTCGACGGCACCGAGCTCGTCGGGCTCCCGGCCTGGCGGCGCGCTCGGGCGGGCCTCTTCCTCGCGCTCCAGCAGCCGATCGAGGTTCCCGGGGTGCTCGTCGAGGCGGCGCTGGAAGAGGCGGTCGGTGAGGACGCGGCCGGCGAGGTGCCCCGGCGGCTGCGAGAGGAGGCTGGCGCGATCGGCTTCGACGAGCGGTTCCTCCAGAGGGCGCTCAACGTGGACCTCTCCGGCGGGGAGCGCAAGCGCAACGAGGTCGTCCAGCTCGGCGTCCTTCGGCCGAAATTCGCCGTGCTCGACGAGATCGACTCGGGGTTGGACGTCGACGCCGTGCGCGCCGTCGCACGGCGCATCGAGCGCGCCACGTCGGAGTGGGGCCTCGGGGTCCTCGCGGTCACCCACTTCCACCGTCTCCTGAGGGAGCTGCGCGCCGACAGGGTCCACGTGCTCGTCGGCGGCAGGCTCGTGGCGAGCGGCGGGCCCGAGCTCGCAGAGGAGCTCGAGCGGACGGGCTACGGCGCGTACGGCGCCGAGGAAGGCGCAGCCTGATCGGGCCCGATCGACCTGGCGGCCCGATCGACCTGCCGGCCCGATCGAGCTGCCGGCGACCGGCAGGTGCTCCGAGCGGGTCGCTGCGGCCCGCGACACGCCCAGGCCCGCCGGTCGTCAGCTTCCGGCTTCGACCTCGGCGAGCCCTTGCGCGAGCGCGTTCCAGCTGAGCGTGGCGCACTTGATGCGCACGGGGAACTTGACGACCCCTTGCAGGGCGGCGAGCTCACCGATCCTGCGCACGTCCACGAGGAGGTCGCCCGTCCCGGTCTCCTCCGCGCCCTCCGCGCCCTCCGCGCCGAGCGAGGCCTCGTGGATCGACATCATGGCCTTGAAGGTGCGGATGAGCTCGTGCACCTCGTCGAGCGACTTCCCTTTGACCGCAGAGGACATGAGCGAGGCGGACGACTGGCTGATCGAGCACCCTGCGCCGGCGAACTTGATGTCCGCGACGCGCCCGTCCTCGACGAGCAGGCTGACCACCACCTCGTCGCCGCACAAGGGGTTGAACCCCTCCACCCGGACTGCCGGAGGCGACTCGAGCTCGCCTCGGTTCCTCGGCGAGCGGTAGTGGTCGAGGATGATCTCGCGGTACAGGTCCTCGAGGTCGGTCACGAGAACAGCCTCCCTGCCTCCTCGAGGCCCTCGATCAGCGTGTCGATGTCCCGCTCGTCGTTGTACGGGCCGATGGACGCCCGCGCGGTGGCGGTCACCCCGAGGACACGCATGAGCGGCTTCGCGCAGTGGTGGCCCGGGCGGACGCACACGCCGTACTGGTCGAGCACCTGTGCCACGTCGTGCGGGTGGACGTCGCGCAGCGCGAGCGACAGCACGCCGCCCCTGTCGGGCCCCGCCGGAGGGCCGAAGAGCCTGCAGCCGTCTCCGAGGCGCTCGGCGATCGCGCCGATCGCGTACTCGGTGAGCTGCGCTTCGTGGGCGCGCACGCGAGCCATGCCGAGCGACTCCATGTAGTCGACGGCGGCCGCGAACCCGACCGCTTCGGCGATCGGCGGCGTGCCGGCCTCGAAGCGGTGCGGCGGCTCGGCGGGGACGAACCGGTCCAGGCGCACGTCGAAGATCATGCCTCCTCCCCCGAGGAACGGCGGCATCGAGTCCAAGAGGTCCGCCCTGGCCCAGAGCGCGCCGATGCCGGTCGGGCCGTGCATCTTGTGCGCGGAGAACGCGAGGAAGTCGACGCCGAGCTCCTGGACGTCGAAGGGGAAGTGGGGCACGGCCTGGGCGCCGTCGGCGACCACCAGGGCGCCGGCGGCGTGCGCCGCCTCGACGATCTCGCGCAGCGGCGGGATGGTGCCGAGCACGTTGGACATCGCGGAGAGCGAGACGACCTTGACGCCGTCGAGCGAGCGCTCCAGATCGCCGAGGTCGAGGCGGCCGTCGTCGTCGAGGTGGAGGTAGCGCAGCTCGATGCCGCTGCGCTCCGCGAGCATCAGCCACGGCACGAGGTTCGCGTGGTGCTCCATCTCGGTGAGGAGCACGGCGTCGCCCGGCTTGAGGTTGGCAGCTCCCCAGGAGCGGACCACCAGGTTCAGGGCCTCGGTCGCGTTCTTCACGAAGACGATCTCCCGCCCCGGGTCGCGCGCGCCGACGAAGCGCCCGACCGACACCCGTGCGCCTTCGTAGCGGGCGGTGGCCTCCTCTGCGGTGGTGTAGACACCGCGATGGACGTTGGCGTGGCAGGTCTCGTAGTACTGCTCCATGGCAGAGAGCACCGGTCGGGGCTGGAGCGAGCTCGAGGCGGTGTCGAGGTAGACGAGCGGTCGGCCGTGCACGGTGCGAGCGAGCAGCGGGAAGTCCTTGCGCAGCGTCTCGACGTCGAGGGGAGTGGTGGTGCCGGGAGTCATCGTGTCAGCGCCGCCACGACTCGTACCCGCCCTTCTCGATCCTGGCCGCCAGCTCGGGTCCCCCGGTCTCCACGATCCGGCCGTCCACGAGGAGGTGCACGCGGTCGGGCACGAGCACGTCGAGCAGCCGCTGGTAGTGGGTCACGACCAGGGCACCGAGAGACGGGTGGCGGTCGCGCACGGTGCGCACGCCCCTTGCGACCACGCCCAGAGCGTCGATGTCGAGACCCGAGTCGGTCTCGTCGAGCACCGCGAGGTCGGGCTCGAGCATCGCCATCTGGAGGATCTCGTTGCGCTTCTTCTCGCCTCCAGAGAAGCCCTGGTTCAGGTAGCGCTCGCCGAAGGAGGGGTCCATCCCCAGCTGCTCCATCCACTCGGTCATCGCGACGCGCACCTCGAGCGCCGAGACGTCCTGGCCGCGTCGGGCCGACATGGCCTGGCGGAGGAACTGCACCACGGACACGCCGTCGATCGCCTCGGGGTGCTGGAAGGCGAGGAACATCCCGGCCTTCGCTCGGGCGTCCGCGGCCCAGTGCGTGACGTCCTCACCCTTGAAGCGGACGGCGCCGTCGACGACCTTGTAGGCAGGGTGGCCCATGAGCGTGGCCGCGAGCGTGGACTTGCCGGCGCCGTTGGGCCCCATGAGCGCGTGGACCTCCCCGGCGCGGACCACGAGGTCGACCCCCCGGAGGATCTCGGCGCCCCCGCCGCCGTCCGCGCCCCGTTGGTCCCCCGCGGCCACGCGGAGCCCTTCGATCTCGAGCAGCGGGGCGTCCATCGGGCCGAGTCTACCGGCAGGGCTGAAGATTTCTACCATCGCTATAGGAGAAACATCGGCGAGCAGCGGCCGCGACCTGCCGAGGCGGCCCGGCGCGCCAGACGAGGTCCACGACGCCTCTCTACCACCCTCGGTCGATCCATTCGGCCAGGTGAGGGGACTCCGCCCCGATCGTGGTGGAAGCACCGTGGCCGGGGAGCACCAAGGTGGACGGGTCGAAGCGGGCGAACAGCCGGCGCTCGATGGAGCGGATGATCCCGGGGAAGTCGCCGCCGGGCAACGAGGTGTTGCCAGGGCCCCCGGGGAAGAGCGTGTCCCCGGTGAGAAGCAGCGGGGTCCCCTCCACGAAGAAGCACATCGAGCCGGGGGTGTGGCCGGGCGTGGCGATCGTCCGCACGCGCAGCCTCCCCACCTGGAGGATCGTGTCGTCCTCGAGCAGCTCGTCGTAGGAGGGGAGCATGCCGGCGTCCTCGGCGGTCACCGCGACCGAGTAGCCGGCGTCGCGTACCGCCGGCACCGCCTGGATGTGGTCCCAGTGCCCGTGGGTCTCGACGACCTGGCGTACGCCCAGGCTTCGGCAGAGCTCTAGCAGCCGGTCGTGCTCGTTGGCGGCGTCGACCATCAGCGCCTCCCCGCTGCGCCGGCAGCGCAGGACGTAGACGTTGTTGTCCATCGGGCCCACGACGGTGCGGAAGAGCTCGCACGTCGCGTCCTCCCAGATTCGATCGGGGCGGATTGGGTCGTGCTCGGGCATGCCCCCAGGTTTGCACACGTGCTAGACCAGCCGTTCGATGACGCAGACGGGTCGATGAGCTTCGCCCCCAGCGCCGAGCAGGAGGAGCTCCGGCTGGCGGTGCGCCGCTTTCTCGCCGACAAGTCCCCGCCGGCAGAGGTCCGCAGGCTCATGGCGAGCGTTGCCGGGTACGACCCCGTGGTCTGGCGGCAGATGGCAGACCAGCTGGGCTTGCAGGCGCTCGCCATCCCCGAGGAGCACGGTGGTGCGGGCTTCGGTTTCTTCGAGCTCGTGGTCGTGCTCGAGGAGATGGGCGCGGCGCTCCTTTGCGCGCCGTTCTTCGCTTCGGCGGTGCTCGGCGCGCACGCGCTGCTCACCTCGGCGGACGAGGAGGCGAAGGCGCGCTGGCTCCCTGGCATCGCCTCTGGGCAGACGATCGCGACCCTGGCGCTGATCGAGGACTCGGGTCGTTGGGAGCTCGGCGCGGTCGAGCTCCGCGCGCGACGAGCGTCGGGCCCCGGCGGCTGGGTCCTCGAGGGTCACAAGAGCTTCGTCCTCGACGGGCACGTCGCGACGCTCGTCCTGGTCGTGGCGCGCACCGAGGACGGGCTCGGGTTGTTCGCGGTCGAAGACGACGCGCCGGGGCTGGCCTGCACGCCGCTCCTCACGATGGACCAGACCCGCAAGCAGGCGCGCCTCGAGTTCTCGGCGACGCCGGCGCAGCCGGTCGGTGCCCCTGGCGGCGCGGCGTACGGGATCACGAAGACGCTGGAGCTCGCCGCGGTTGCGCTCGCGGCCGAGCAGGTGGGAGGCGCTCAGCGCTGTCTCGACAGCTCGGTCGAGCACGCGAAGACCCGGGTCCAGTTCGGCAGGCCGATCGGGAGCTTCCAGGCGATCAAGCACAAGTGCGCGGACCTGCTGTGCGAGGTCGAGTCGGCTCGCTCGGCCGCGTACTACGCAGGCCGGGCCGCCGCCGAGGACTCCGAGGAGCTCCCGGTTGCCGCCCACCTCGCCAAGTCGTACTGCTCGGAGGCGTACTTCCACGCTGCCGCGGAGAACGTCCAGATCCACGGGGGGATCGGCTTCACCTGGGAGCACGACGCCCACCTGTACTTGAAGCGCGCCAAGTCCTCGGAGCTCCTCTTCGGCGATCCCGCCTCCCACCGGGAGCTGTTGGCCCGACATCTCGGCCTCTGAGCATCGGCGTCGGCGCAGTGTCTGGCCACTGGCGTGTCGTCGAAGGTGGGGCGGGACCACTGCGCGTCTACGTGACGCCGCCGTCCGCGCCGGCGTCGCGCGGGGTGCTCTTCGTCTGCCACGAGCTACCGCGAGAGCCCGATGCTGCGACCGACGCCGGCCGCGGCTATCCAGCGCTGGCCGATCGCCTCGCGCAGGAGTGCGAGAGCCGGGTGGTGGTCCCGATGCTGCGGGGGGCGAACGGCTCGCGCGGCGATTTCTCTGCGAACGGGTGGCTCGAGGACCTCGCGACGGTCACGCGCGAGGAAGCCGGTCAGGACGGCCAGCTGTGGCTGATCGGCTTCGGGTTCGGGGGCGCGATCGCACTGCGCGCGGCCGTGCGCGACCCCCGGGTGCGCGGGGTGGCGTCGATCGCCGGCCCGGCGGACCTGACCGCCTGGGCGGCGAACCACGAGCGGCTGCTGGAGCGGTGCCGGCGGAGCGGCGCCATCTCCACGCCCGGCTTTCCCGAGGACGTCGACGCCTGGGCCGCCGAGATCGTCGCGCTCGCGCCGCTCGACGCCGCGGCTCGTCTCGGCGCCCGACCGCTGCTCGTCGTCCACGGCTCCGACGACGCCGAGGTGCCGGTCGCCGCCGCGCGGGCGATCGCGGACGCAGCGGTGGGCGGACCGGCGGACCTCCGGATCGTTCCGGCCGCCGGGCACTGGCTGCGGGCCGACCCACGCGTCGTCGCCACGCTCGTGGGGTGGATCGAGCGTCATCGCTGACGTTCGACCCGCGCGGAGCCCAGCGCCCGGTCGATCGCGGCGCGCAGCGCCCTCGCGGCCGCTTCGGGGTCGTCGGCTCCGGTGAGCCACCGCACCGCCACGAAGTGGCGGACGCCCGCAGCGACGAGACCGGGCACCGTCGAGGGTTCGACGCCGCCGGTCACGAAGACCGGTCGCCGCAGCGCCGTGGCGCGCTCGACGGCGAGCGCCGCATAGGCGACCCCGGTGCCGGGACGGCCCGGCTTCGTGGGCGTCTCGACCACCGGTCCGGCCGAGACGTAGTCCACCGGCTCCGTCTCGGAGCGGTCCAGCTCCTCCTGCGCGTGCGTCGAGAGCCCCACGATCGCGAAGGGGCCGAGGATGCGGCGAGCGAGCGAGGGGGGGGCGTCCTCCTGGCCGACGTGCACGCCGTCCGCACCGGCCTCGAGCGCGAGGTCGGGGCGGTCGTTCAGGATGAAGGGCACGCCGAGGTCCGAGCACACCGCCCGCACGATCGCGGCGCGCCGGAGGAGCGGTCGAGCCTCCAGGGTCTTGTCCCTCAACTGGACGACGTCGACACCGCCTCGGACGCACCCCGCGACGAAGCGCGCGAGGTCCGGCCGGTTCCCCGTGCACAGGTACAGGCGGCGTCCGGCAAGAGGTCCCCGGTCCTCGAGGGCCTGCGGGCCCGCCGTGGTGTCCGCGCGGAGAGGGAGCTCGGTCACGGCGCGAATGTCTCACACCATCTGGGGGCCGCGCTCCACCATCGGCGGTTTCGGCTGGTCGGTGCCGCGGATCATCCGCCGGACCGCCTCCGCCGTCGTCGGGCTCGCAAGCGCGCTCACGAGGTCGCCGTGCTGGAGGGTGGTCGAGCCGGTCGCGAAGATCATGTGCTCGCCGCGCTGGACGGACACGACGATGCAACCCGGCGGCAGGCCCGCTGCGCCGAGCGGCACCCCGGCGAGGGGAGAGTCCGCGCCGACGCGCGCTTCGATCGTGACGGCACCGGTCGACACCGAGGCGACCTGGCCGGCGCTCTCTCGCAGGACGCGCCGGTACTCGCGCATCATGTCGCCGACCGAGAGGATCCCGACGACGCGGTTGGCCGAGGTCACGGTGACCCAGCTCGCGCCCGCCTGCACGAGGGCGTCGAGCGCGACGTCGAGGCGGGCCGTGTCCGGGACGGTCGCGGTCGTCGGGTCCAGCGCCGCCGCCACGGTGCGCTGGGCCGGGGCGCCCCCAGCGCTGCCCCCGGCGCTGCCCCCGGCGCCCCCGCTGTCGCGGTTGCCCGCAGCGCCCGCGCCGGCCCCCAGGCCGCCACCGGCCGGCGAGAGCAGTCGAGCCGCCCGGTCCGCGTCGACCGTGCCGACGTAGTGCCCGCCCTCGTCGACGACCGGCGCACCGGGCACCCCGGCGTCGCGCAGCTCTTCCAAGGCCACAGCCAGCGGTGCGTCGTCTCGCAGCACCACCTTGGGCGGCCTGGACGCGTCGGCGACGCCCACGAAGGAGAGCAGCGGGAGGCCGAACTGCAGGCGGCTCGCCCGGGAGTCCGCACGCGTGCGCAGCTGGGAGCGGTAGATGGAGTCGTCCGCCCTGGCGCAGATCAGCGCGGACAGCGCGACCGCGACCATCGCCGGCGCGACGATCTGGAGGTTGCCCGTCATCTCGGCCACCATGACCATGACCGCCAGCGGCGCGCGGGAGATCCCGCCGAAGACCGCCATCATGCCGACGACCACGTAGGGGGCCGGGTCGTGGCCCACCCCGGGCGCGAAGGGCTCGAACAGCCGCCAGACGGCGAGCCCGGTGAACGCACCGATCACCATGCCGGGCCCGAAGACGCCCCCGGAGCCCCCCGTGCCGATGGAGAAGGCCGTGGCGGCGATGCGTGCGACAGGCAGGAGCAGCACGATCCAAAGGGGCGTGTGCAGCAGCTCGTTCGAGAGCGACTCTTGGACCCAGCCGTAGCCGGTGCCGAGCACCTCGGGGAGCTCGAGGGCGACGAGGCCGACGAGGAGCCCGCCCACGGCAGGCCGAAGCTTGCGCGAGAACGGCAGGCGCCTGGAGAGGCTCACGACGCCGTAGAAGCCCTTCGAGTACAACAGGCCGATCCCGCCCGCGACGAGCCCGATGACCGCGAACCAGACGAGCTGGACCGGCTGGTCGAAGCGGTACGAGGGCGTCGCGAAGAGCGAGTGGTAGCCGTAGACGGCGCCGAAGATCGCGTAGGCGATGATCGAAGCGAACAGGCCGGGGAGGAGCGCCTCGTACTCGAAGTCCTCTCGGTAGACGATGTCGGCCGCCAGGACGGCGCCGCCGAGCGGGGCGCTGAAGATCGCGCCGATGCCCGCCCCGATCCCGACGGACACCGCGATGCGGCCGTCCTCGGGGGAAAGGTCGAGCACGCGCGCGAGCAGCGAGCCGAAGCCCGCGCTGATCTGCGCGGTGGGTCCCTCGCGCCCTCCCGATCCCCCCGATCCGATCGTGATCGCGGACGCGACGATCTTGACGACGACGGCTCGCAGGCGGATCCCCCGCGGGTTGTGGTGCACCGCGTCGATCGCGGCGTCGGTGCCGTGGCCTTCGGCCTCGGGGGCCCACGTGAAGATCAGGAAGCCGGCGATCAGCCCGCCCGCGACGACCACGAGGGGGATCGCCCATGCCCGCAGGTAGCTCGCCGACCCCGGCGAGTCACCCTCGCCTGCGGGAGTCGGCACCCGGTAGTTCGCGAGGATCCGGAGGAAGAACTCGGTCGACAGGCGGAGCGCCTCGTAGAAGACGACGGCGCCGAGCCCGGCGATGGCGCCGATCACCGCTCCGAGGACCAGCCACCGCACGATGTAGGACATGCGACTGACACGGCCCCCGGCCCTGCCGGCCAGGCTGCGCCAGCCGGACCTCCCCCGGAGCGCCGCAGGGAGGCGCCGTTCGGGTCCTCCTCTGCGCCGATCGCCCACCTGGTCGTTGGCGGGCTGGCTCCGCCGGCTCTCGCGGCTCCCTCGGGCGGCCGGCTCGGCGCC
>JAJYMD010000318.1 GCA_021787255.1 Actinomycetes bacterium
CCGGAGCGGCGGGCGGCCGCTCGGACGCGCGCGACCGCCCGCTCGGGCGCGTGGTGCGTGAGCGCGAGGAAGTACTGGACGACGCCGATCGTGAGCACCGTCGCACCCAGCTCGTGGAGCTCGACGAGCGCCGCGGGGAGGTGGGTGAAGTACTGGGCGTAGCCCACCACGGCCTGGACCACCAGCACGGCGACGAGCACGCGCGCGGCTTTCCTGATGCGCTCCGGCACGTCGAGGGCGTGCAGCATGACCGCCAGGGAAACGACGACCCCCACGAGGAAGAGCGCGATCGTGGCGTGGGCCTCCGCCATGTCGTGGAGCGGCACCGGGATCCGCTTGATGATCTGGCCCTGGGCACTGCCCCCGTCGGGAGCGGTGCCCGTGGTCGCGGCACCCGCGGTGAAGACCACGGCGACGAGCACGACGAGGCCGCGCGACAAGAGGAGCACCGGGCGCGGCACGAGGAGCCGACCCGGCACCGAGTAGTCGCGGTTCACCCGGTGCACCAGCACCACCGCGACGGCGAGCAGCAGGAGCGTCGTCAGGAAGTGCACCAGCACGAGGTAGGGGTTCAGCTTCGAGTACACGACGAGACCGCCGATGACCGCCTCGGCGAGCACGCCGGCGACGAGCCCTCCGGCGAGCCAGACGAGGTCGCGCCGGAACGGCCGCCGCAGGAGCGTCGCGAGGAACGTCGCGCCGATGATCACGACGAGCACGACCGTGACCATGCGATTGCCGAACTCGATCAAGGAGTGGTACCGGAGCGGCGGCGTGAGGTGGCCCACAGAGCAGGTCGGCCAGTCCGAGCACCCGAGCCCCGAGCCGGTGAGGCGGACCGCGGCACCGGTGAGCACGATCGCCGCGACGCAGACGAGGGTGGCGATGCAGAGGCGCCGGACGGTCGTGGGTGCGGCCAGCAGCCGGCGCACGCGGGTTGCGACGGCGGCGACGGGCGAGCGCACGTCGAACGATCGTAGCGGCGGCCCTCCGGGCGCTCAGGGCGTGCGAGGCGAGCGTGGAAGGTCGTGGAAGGTAAGGGCAGCGAGGGGAGGCGGCGCGCCCACGCCGTGCGGCACGGGTCGTAGTCTCGAGACGCCGATGTCCACCATTTCCGACCAGGTCGACGGGGAGGGTCCGGTTCGGCGGCGACCCCGACCCATCTTCCTCCTGGTCGGGGTCGTGATCGCCGCCATCTTGGCCGTGGTCCTCTACGCTCTCGGCACGACGACCGGCAGCGGGACAACCCGCCTTGGCGCCGGGAGGCCGGTGCCCCACTTCTCCCTTCCTGCGCTCGGAGCTGGCGGGAAGGTCGGGGTTCCCGAGGACGGTGGCGCGGCCGGCAGGCCGGCGATCCTGCTGTTCTTCGCGAGCTGGTGCTCGCCGTGCCGCAAGGAGGTCCCGCTTCTCGCGGGCACCTACCGGCACGAGCAGCAGCTCCACAGCCGGTTGGCCGAGGTCGCAGTCATCGGCGTCGACGCCAACGACCCCACCTCGAGCGCCCTCGCCTTCGTGCGATCGAGCGGCGTGACGTTCCCCGTGGGCGCCGATGTGGACTTCACAGTCACCGAGGGCCTTTTCGGCTTCGCAGGTCTCCCCGAGTCGGTGTTCGTCGAAGGGAACGGCACCATCGCCGGGATCCACTACGGGCCCCTGTCGGAGAAGGGGTTCGTCTCCTGGGAGCGCAGGCTGGCCGGCACCGCCTGAGCCCGGCCCGGACGGTCACTCCCAGCGGAAGGTGAGCGCGGCGGCGAGGGGGGCGCCGACCGCCCAGGCGCCGAGCGTCACCCACGCGGCGGCCGGCACCGGGTCCCCGGTCCCGAGCGACGCGTGCAGCGCGTCGGAGAGCGCGGCGGCAGGGAGCGCACGCGCGATGTACGCGAGGACTCCGGGCAGCTTCGACAGCGGCACGATCATCCCTCCGAGGAGCAACAGGACGAGGTAGAGGCCGTTCGCCGCCGCGAGGTTGACCTCCGCGCGGAGCACTCCTGCGAGGAGGAGCCCGACGCCGCCGAAGGCGAGGGTCGCCAGCAGCGCGGCGGCGAGCGCGTCGAAGGCCGCTGCGGCTACGTGGCCGTGCCCCGGCTGCCAGCCGAGCGCGTAGCCGACGGGGACGAGCACTGCAGCTTGGAGCACCTCCACGAAGAAGACGGTCGTCACCTTCGCGCCGAGGAGGCGGGGCCGCCCGAGCGGCGTCGAGCCGAGCCGTTTCAGGACGCCGTAACCGCGCTCGAAGCCCGTCGAGATGCCGAGCGACACCATCGCCGTGGACATCACCGCCAGCGCGAGGATGCCGGGCACGAAGAAGGAGACCGCGGGCCCAGGACCCGTGGGCACGACGCGCGACGTCGAGAAGAAGACGAGGAAGGCGACTGGGATCCCGACGGTGAGGAGCAGCGTCTCGCCGCGCCGCAGCGTCATGTACGTCTCCGCGCCGACCTGGGCGGTGAGCGGCCGGAGCCCGTTCACCGGTCCGAACCCTCGGCGTCGCCCGGCGCGCCGTGCGCGCGCAGCACCTCGAGGTACGCCTCCTCGAGGGAGCGCCCGATGCGCAGCTCGCTGAAGGCGATGCCGCGTTGCGCGAGCCACGTCGCGACCGAGGCGGCGAGCGCGCCGGGGGCGAGGCCATGACCGCCCGCCGATGCGACGCTGCCCGACGCGGTCGCGACCCCAAGGGCGATCCTCACGCGATAGCGACCCGGCTCCTCCTCGGTCACCGTCGTGCCGCCGCCGATCGCGAGCTCGAGCTCCCTGAGGTCCAGGCCTGGCGGCCCCCCGAAGGCCACCTCCACGGCTTCCTCTGCGACCGGCCCGGCCGTGAGCGACGCCGGCGTCCCCAGGGCCGCGACGGCGCCCCCGGAGAGAACGAGCACGCGGTCCGCGACGCGCTCGGCCTCCGTGAGCTCGTGAGTCGTGAGGAGGACGCAGGCGCCCCGCTCGCGAGCGGCGCGGACCACCTCGCGCACCGCGAGGCGCCCCTCGGGGTCGACTCCAGCCGTCGGCTCGTCGAGGAGCAGCACCTCGGGGCGACCCACGAGGGCCAGCGCGAGGGACAGCCGCGCCTGCTCCCCCCCGGAGAGGTGGCGCCAAGGGGTGCGAGCGACCGGCCGCAGCCTGACGAGCTCCAAGAGCTCCTCGGGGTCCTCTGGGTCCGCGTAGTACGACGCGAAGAGGCGCAGCGCACGCGCGGGGGGGAGCATGGGGTAGACGCCACCGCGCTGCAGCATCACCCCGATGCGCGCGACGAGCGAGCGGTGCTCTCGGACGGGGTCGAGGCCGAGGACCCGCACCATCCCCGATGCTGGGCGGCGGTACCCCTCGAGGCACTCGACGGTGGAGGTCTTGCCGGCGCCGTTCGGACCGAGGATGCACAGCACCTCGCCGCGGGCGGCCGTGAAAGAGACGTGGTCGACCGCGGTGCGTGGGCCGTAGCGGACCACGAGGTCCTGGCATTGCACGACGGGCGCTCCGCGCCCGTCGAAGCCGCTGATCCCGTCGGCCGACATGACACGGCCACGCTACTGTCGGCGGGCAAATGATCGACATCCGGCTCGTCCGCGAGGACCCAGCGCGCGTGAAGGCCGCGCTCGCTCGCCGTGGGGTCCCCCCGGAGGACGTCGACGCCATCGCGAGGCTCGATGGTGACCATCGCGCGGCGCTCGCCCGCCAGGAGGTGCTGCGGGCGCGAGTGAAAGCCCTCTCGCGCGAGGTCAGGGACGCGAAGCGGTCTTCTGACACGGCGAGGGCGGCAGTGCTCGCCGACGAGAGCCGCCGCGTCGGCGAGGAGCTGAAGGCCGCGGCTCGAGAGACCGATCGCCTTGCCGCCGACCTGCGCACCCTGGTGCTCTACACGCCGAACCTGCCCTCGGACGACGCACCGGACGGCCGCGGGCCCGAGGACAACGTGGTGCTCCGTCGCTGGTGGCCAGGGCAGGACGAGGGCGCCCCCGAGCCGGTGCCCTCAGACCACCAGCGCGTCCCGCACTGGGAGGTCGGCAGCTCCCTGCGCATCCTCGACATGCCGAGCGGCGCGCGGCTCGCCGGGTCGATGTTCCCCCTCTACCGAGGGGAAGGGGCGCGGCTCCTGCGAGCGCTCACGTCCTGGGCGCTCACACGCCACGCCGACGCGTACGAGGAGATCCGGCCCCCGACGCTGGTGCTCACCGACACGATGGTCTCGACGGGCCACCTCCCCAAGTTCGCCGACGAGGCGTACCACATCGAGCGCGACGACCTCTGGGCGATCCCCACCGCGGAGGTCCCGCTCACGTCGATGCGCCGCGGCGAGATCCTCGAGGAGGCGGACCTCCCGGTGCGCCTCACCGCGGTGACCCAGTGCTTCCGCAGGGAGGCGGGCGCCGCAGGTCGCGAGACCAGAGGCCTGTTGCGGGTCCACGAGTTCGAGAAGGTCGAGCTGTTCGCGTACGCGACGCCCGCGCAGGCGCCGGCGGTGCACTTGGACATCCTCTCGAGAGCTGAAGCGCTCCTGCGCGAGCTCGACCTGCCGTACCGGGTCGTGGACCTGTGCGCAGGGGACCTCGGTACCTCCTCGGCACGCACCTTCGACCTCGAGGTGTACGCGCCGGGCTCGGACCAGTGGCTCGAAGTCTCCTCGGTCAGCTGGTTCGGCGACTACCAGGCCCGACGGGCCGACGTCCGCTTCCGGCCCGCGGACGGCGGCCCACCCGCGCTCGTCCACACCCTGAACGGGTCCGCTCTCGCCTGGCCGCGCATCTGGGCGGCCCTGGTCGAGTGGGGGCGGCAGCCGGACGGCTCGGTCCGGCTGCCCGGCGTGCTCTCCCCGTGGCTCGGGTCGGGGCTCGCGATCCGGCCGGGCTGACGGGCCTGGGCCTGCGGCGGCCCTGGCCGGCGCAGGCGGGCGGCGTGGGAGCGGCGGCGGGCTGAACGAGCACGTCAGCGCCCGCGGGCGGCGGCGTCCGAGGCTTCGAAGCGGTAGCCCACTCCACGCACCGTCGTGATGAGGACCGGACTGGAGGGGTCCACCTCGATGCGGGAACGCAGCCGCTTGACGTGGACGTCGAGCGTCTTCGTGTCCCCGATGTAGTCCGAGCCCCACACGCGGTCGATCAGCACGTCGCGCGTGAGGACGCGCCCTGCGTTCTCCACGAGCAGCGAGAGCAGCTCGAACTCCTTGCGGCGCAGGTAGACCTCGCTCCCCCTCACGAAGACACGTCGCGTCGCCAGGTCCACGCGGACGTCCCCTGCCTCCCAGGAGCCCTCTTGCGGCTCGGGCAGGAGGCGCTCTCCTCCGCCTCCTGCCCGCTGGGCCGCTCCCCCGCCGGCGCCTCGACGCAGCACCGCGCGGATGCGTGCCACGAGCTCGCGGAGCCTGTAGGGCTTCGTGACGTAGTCGTCGGCACCCACTTCGAGCCCGACGACCGTGTCGATCTCGGCCGTCTTGGCCGTCACCATGATGATCGGGACGTTCGACCGGCCGCGGATGGTCCGGCAGACGTCGATCCCGGACACCTTCGGCAGCATCAGGTCGAGAAGGATGACGTCGGGCTGTGTCTCGTCGAAGAGCCGGAGCGCTTCCGAGCCGTCCCGTGCCACGGTGACCCGGAAGCCCTCGCGACCCAGCCCGACGACGAGCGCGTCCACGAAGGACTCCTCGTCCTCGGCGAGGAGCACGCTGATCGGTCGGGAGTCGGTCGCCATGGCCTGCGCGCCCAGGGTACCGGCGCAGCGCGCCGCCCGCTGCGACACGCTCAGCCGCCCGGCTGCAGCGGAAGGACGAGGGTGAACGTCGACCCTTCCCCCTCGCGCGACTCCACTTCGACCCAGCCCTGGTGATTGTTGGCGACATGGCGGACGATGGAAAGCCCGAGCCCCGTGCCGCCCGTCTCGCGGCTGCGTCCATGGTCGACCCTGTAGAAGCGCTCGAAGATGCGGTCGAGGTCCCGTGCCGGGATGCCCACGCCGTGGTCCACGACGGCGATCCGCACGGTGTCCCTGGTGGCGCCCGCCGGAGCGCCCGGTCCGCCGGGCATCTGCAACGGCCCTGAGGGTGCCTCGGCGCCTTGGGCGCCGCCGGTGCGGGTCTCGCCGCCGAAGCCGGTCGCGCCGCGGATCGTCGCCTGCTCGGACCACGGCATCTGCGTTCCGGCATCAGGCGAGGCCGATGTGCGCGGCGCAAGCAGCGGGCCGGCCTCCTTGGCGTCGCTTTGCTCCGCGTGGGGCTCGTTGCCGAGGTCCCTGGCGAGATGCGTCGCGGCGGCCGGCAGGGCTGTGGGTGAAGGGCGGGACGGTGTCGAAGAGGACACTGACGGGCGTCCGGTCACCGCAAGCCCCGGAGCGACGATCACCGTGCCCCCGGCCGGCGCGACGCGCACCGCGGGCGCCTGGGGAGGTGCGGCGCCCTCGATGCCGGCGCCCCGAGCGCTTCCTGCGGCCTCGAGCGGTGCTCGCGCGACCTCGACGTCCACGACGACGGTGCTCCCGTCGGAGGAGTAGGTGACGGCGTTCTCGATCAGCGCGTGCATGGCCGAAACGAGCTGCCGCCGGTCGCCCGACACCACGACCGGGGGTTCCGCCTCGTTCATGGTGATCGTGATCCCCCGCTGCTCGGCGGCCGACCGCACGCGCTCCACGGCCTCTGCGATCACCAGGTTCACCGGAACGGGCTCGCGTGGCGGGGCCTCCTCGGACTCGATCCGGCTCAGGTCGAGGAGGTCGTCGATGATCCGGCTCACGCGGAACGCTTCGGCGTGGATCCTGTTCGCGAGTCGCCGCGCCACCTCGGTGTCGGGCTCCGAGACGAGCGTCTCGGCCAGCAGCCCCAGCGCGCCCATCGGCGTCTTCAGCTCGTGGCTCACGTTGGCGACGAAGTCGCGGCGGATCTCCTCGAGACGCCGGCGCTCGGAGACGTCCTCGATGATCGCGATCACGCCGAGGGGGCGCCGGCCGTCGTCGATGAGCCGCGTACGGACCATGAGGGTACGCCGCGGCGGACCGTAGAGGTCGAGCGTCCGCTCGGCGGCGCCCGTGTCCCACGCGTCCTCCAACAGCTCGGTGACGGCTTGCGCGGCGAGCGCGTCACCCTGGCGGCTCACCATGAGCGCATTGGCCCGCGCATTGCGGTAGACGACGGTCCCGTTCTCGTCGCACAGGACGACGCCCTGGGGGAACGTGTCGAGCGACCTGCGCAGCCGAATGGCGTCGGCGCTCGAGTCCGCGACGGCTTCGGTCGCCGCTCCCGTCACCTGCTCCAGGTACGAGAGCGCCGTCTCGAGGCTCGCGTTCTCGTCGGGCGTCTCGATCCCGAGCCGGGAGCCGAGAGCCGTCAGCCGCTGCGACAGCGCGCGCCGGCCCGAACGTCTGCCGACGAGGAGGGCTGAGGAGACGCTGGCCACGAAGATCGCTGCTCCGACACCGACGACCTCGGGCACGGGGAAGCCGCTCGACACGGCGACGGCGGGCCACGCCGCAGCGAGCGCGGCGGTCGTCTCGTGGAGGAGCAGGGGGATGAGCACGGCGGTCACGTGCCCTCGCCGCTCCTGCCGCTGGTCCCGGTCGTGCTCATCACGTCCTCAGCATGGCAGCCGCACCCCGGTCGTGCGGGCATTCCGGCTCGAGGTCCATCTCGACAAGAAACATCATGAAAGATCTCGAGTGATCATGAGAACGACAGTTATGCTTCGTAAGCGCATCGGGCGGGAGGGACGACCGGAAGGAGCGCAATGGCAGCCACTCGAGCAGTGACGGCAACGGGTGCGGTGTGGCGGTTCGCAGTCGCCGCCCGCGGGGTCGCGGGAGCGCACGTCCCGCGTCGCAGCGCGTTCTTAAGCGTGCAGAGCTCCACATTCACCACTTTCAAGCCGACAGCGGGACTCCTGCCGGGCGGCAGCACGCTGCTCCATCTGGTCGACGGCCTCGGAGGCTGGGCGCTGATCCTTTCGCTGGCCGGGCTGGTCATCGGCGCCGCCTTGTGGGCGATCGGCTCGCACTCCCAGAACTACCAGCAGTCCTACGTCGGGAGGCGCGCGGTCCTCGTGTCGGGCGTTGCGGCCCTGCTCATCGGCGCCGCGCCGACCCTCATCAATTTCTTCTTCAACACCGGCCATGGCATCGTCAACCCGCTTCCGAACTGAGCCGGCCGTGGCGTGCCCACTTCCGCTCGACCTCCTGTGCAGCGCGGTCGGCGGCGCGGAGTCGTCGGTCGCCGGCAGCGTGCTGTCCGCGATCGCGGGATGGGTGATCGGCGGGGCGACCTGGCTCCTCGACGAGCTGGGGAAGGTCATCGCGTCGACCACGGCGGTGAACGTGCGCGCATCGTGGTTCCTCGTCCATTACAAGCTCATGCTTGCGATCTCCGCCGCGGTCGCGGTCCCGATGCTCGTGCTCGCTTCCGTGCAAGCGCTGTACCACCAGAACGTCGCCGTTCTCCTGCGCGCGGCGTTCGTCCACCTTCCGCTCGCGGGACTGCTCACCGCGGCGGCCGTCCAGATCGTCCAGCTCGCGCTCGAGGCGACCAATGCCCTCTGCACCACCGTGACGACAGGGACCGGAGCCGAGCTTGGCAGGACCTTCAAGTCCATCGGCAGGGCGCTGTCGCATCAGCCGTTGCCGATGCCGACGTTCGTCATGACGGTCGGCGCGCTGCTCATCGTGGCGGGCGCGTTCGTGCTTTGGCTGGAGCTGCTCGTACGCGCAGCCGCGATCTACGCGGCGGTGCTGTTCCTCCCGCTCGCGCTGGCGAGCCTGGTGTGGCCGGCGGTGTCCCACTGGTGCAGGCGCCTCACCGAGACGCTCGTCGCGCTCGTGCTGTCCAAGTTCGTGGTCGTCGCGGTGCTCTCGCTCGCGGTGGGGGCGGTGAGCTCGGGTGCCGGCTTCTCGACGGTGCTCGCCGGCGGAGCACTGCTGTTGCTCGCGGCCTTCACGCCGTTCACGCTGCTGCGGCTCGTGCCGCTCGTGGAGGCCGGCGCCGCGACGCAGCTGGAAGGCGCGCGCCAGCGTGTCCGCGCCGCGTGGGGGAGGGCACCCGACAGCGCGGTCGGCTTCGCGCTGCGCCAGGCGCGCGAGCACGGGGCCCATCGTCAGACAGCCATGCCGCCCTTCACACCGGGCGTGCCGGGCACGGGGACGACAGTGGACCCCGGAGCGCCTGGGCCCTCGGGCGGAGCGGGGCCGGTGGGTCCGGGCGGGATCGGCGGACCGGGCGGGATCGGCGGGCCGGGGATGCTCGAGCACATGCCGGGCGGTGGCATGCCGGGAACCGGCTCGAACGCGACGGGGTCCGGGTCCACGAGCGGCGGGGGGCGCGCCGGTGGCGTGGGGCTTGCCGGGGGCGGGGGGCTCGTCGGCGGCGGGGGGCTCGTCGGGAGCGGAGCCGCGCTCGCGAACGGCGGGGCCGGTCTTGCAGTCGGGGAAGCAGCTCTCGCAGGCAGCAAGGCAGGTCCCGCGTTCGGCGGGCACGGGGGCGAGGAAGGGCGGCAGCTCCCTCTCGGCTGGTTGCCTCGAGAGGCATTCCCGCCAGGGGATCCGACCCCGCCTCCGGGGACAATCCCGCTGTGGGAGGGATCTCCCGAGAGCGTGCGTGCCGCGCTCGAGGCGACAGCGCGGCC
>JAJYMD010000115.1 GCA_021787255.1 Actinomycetes bacterium
CCCGGGATGCTGCGGGTGGCGCGGGCGAACCACGCCGCGTTGGAGCCAGTCGCCGGGCGGTCGGTGCCGCCCGCCGGCCGGTCAGCCACCGAGCGCCTCGGCCACCTCGCCTGCGAAGTACGTGAGCACGAAGTCGGCGCCGGCACGCTTCACCGCGACGAGCTGCTCGAGCGCGACCGCCGCGCCGTCGATCCACCCGTTGGCGGCGGCCGCCTTGATCATGGCGTACTCGCCGCTCACGTGGTACGCCGCGACCGGGACGTCGACCGCGCGTCGCACGTCGGCGAGCACGTCGAGGTAGGTCACCGCCGGCTTCACCATCACGACGTCCGCGCCCTCTGCCACATCGAGCGCGACCTCGGCGAGCGCTTCCCTGCGATTGGCCGGGTCCTGCTGGTAGCCGCGCCGGTCGCCGCCTCCGGCGATCCGGACGTCCACCGCGTCGCGGAACGGCCCGTAGAGGCCCGAGGCGAACTTCGCCGCGTAGGCGAGCACCGCCACCTGCTCGTGCCCCTCGGCGTCGAGCGCCCGCCGGATCGCCGCGACCTGCCCGTCCATCATCCCGCTGGGCGCGACGACGTCGGCGCCCGCCGCGGCCTGGGCGAGCGCGACGCGCGCGTAGCGCTCGAGCGTGGCGTCGTTGTCGACCGTGCCGTCTGCGGCGAGGACCCCGCAATGGCCATGGTCCGTGTACTCGTCCAAGCACAGGTCCGCGGCGAGCGCGACCTCGTCGCCGAACGCGTCTCGCAGCGTGCGAAGCGCCCGCTGGACCACGCCGTCGGGGTCCCAGGCGCCCGACCCCTCGGCATCCTTCGTGGCGGGCACGCCGAAGAGGAGGACCGCGGGCACGCCGAGGTCGACGAGACGCTTGGCCTCCGCGACCGCAGAGGCGACCGTGTGCTGGAAGTGGCCTGGCAAAGAGGAGATCGGTACGGGGTCGTCGATGCCCTCTCGCACGAAGAGCGGGGCGACGAGGTCGTCGACCGACAGGCGCGTCTCGGCCACGAGCCGTCGCAAGGCCGGCGTGCGCCGGAGCCGCCGCATCCGCCGCTGGGGGAACCCGACCTCCGGTGCCATCGCGAAGGAGCCTACCGGGGCTCGGCCCCGGCCTCCCGAGCGCCTCCGGAGCCCGTGCGAGAGCCCGTGCGAGAGCCGGTGCGAGAGCCGGTGCGAGAGCCGGTGCCGGCTCCCCCGACCGCGTCGGCCAGCGCCGCCACCAGCGCGGCCGGCGAGGCGCTCGGCGCGACGACCCCCACGTCGAGCCCTGCGGCACGCGCGGCTGCGGCCGTCGCCGGGCCGATGCACGCGACGAGCGGGGGGACCGGGAGCGGTCGGCCGTCTTCGGCGCGGCCCCCGACGTACGCCTCCACCGCCGAGGGCGACGCGAAGGTGACCGCCAGCGCGGTCTCGAGGTCTCGCACCACCGTGCCGGGTGGCGGCGCCGCGGGGACGGTGCGGTAGGCGACGACCTCCTCCACCGCCCAGCCCTTCGCGCGCAACGCTCGCGGCAGTGTCGGGCGAGCGCCGGCCGACGCGGGGAACAGCACGCCAGCGCCGGGCGCGGCCGGGACCGGGAACACGCCCGCCAGCCCCTGGGCGCTCGTCCGATCCGCGACGAGATCGGCGACGAGACCGTGCTCCCTCAACGCGCCGGCAGTGGCAGGCCCGACCGCCGCGACCCGCACGCCCGTGAGCGCCCGGACGTCGGGCAGGAGCGCAAGGAAGCGCCGTACCGCGTTCGCCGACGTGAAGGCCACCCACTCGTAGCGCGAAAGGTCGGCGGCAGCCTCGCGGAGCGCTGTGGGGTCCTCGGGATCGGCGATCTCCACGACGGGGCACGCGACCACCCGCGCGCCCGCGGCGCGCAACGCGTCGGCGAGGTCGTCAGCGTCGCCTCGCGGGCGCGTCACGACCACCACCGCTCCCGAGAGCGGCCCGGACGACGCCCGGACGACGCCTGCCGGCGTGCCCGGCCGGCTCGACGCCTGCGGCTCGTCCGCGTGGTGGCCCCTCATCACGCTCACCTGAACCCCGACATGCGCCCCGAGCCGGCGCCGGGCTCATCGCGCCTGGCGAGCTCGTCGCGTTCCTCGAGCCCCGCGAGCTCTGCGAGCGACGAGGCGCCGTGCTCTCGGACCAGCATGCGCGCGAGCGCCGCCCCGAGCGCCTCGGGATCGTCCCCGGAGAGCCGCGCGCGCACCACGACACGTCCGTCCCCGCTCGCGAGCATCCCCTCGAGCTCGAGGAGCTCTCGTGCGCCGTCGTCACGCTCCCCGTCGTCACGCTCCCCGTCGTCACGCTCGCCGTCGTCACGGACGCCGCCGTCACGGACACCGCCGGCAGCGGGTCGGGCCAGAGCGCCGACGGGCAGCGCGCAGCCTGCGCCGAGCGCCCGCAGGAAGGCGCGCTCGGCGTCGAGCGCGCGATGCGCGTCGCGCGCGTCCACGCGTGCGAGCAGCTCACGGCACACCGCGTCGTCCTTGCGACATTCGAGCGCGAGCGCTCCCTGTCCGGCTTGGGGAAGGCACTGCGTCGGCTCGAGCCGCTCGGCGATGCGATCTGCCCATCCGAGGCGGTCCAGCGCCGCGGCCGCCGCGACCACCGCGGCCACACCGCCACGTTGCGCCCGCTCGAGCCTGGCAGCCATGTTGCCCCGCAAGCCGACGAACCCGAGGTCCGGACGGAGATTGGCGAGCTGGGCTCGCCGGCGAGCCGAACCGGTCGCCACGAGCGCACCCGGACCGAGCGCGTCCAGGCACGCGCCCACGAGCGCGTCGCGCGGGTCGGCCCTCTCGGGCACCGCGGCGAGCACCAGCCCTTCGGGGGTGCGCGCCGGCAGGTCCTTGGCGGAGTGGACCGCGACGTCCGCGCGGCCGTCGAGCACCGCGGCCTGCACCTCATTCGCGAAGAGCCCCTGGCCGCCGATGCGGTCGAGCTCCTCGCTGCGCCGGCGGTCACCCTCGGTGCGCACGACCACGCGTTCGGCGCGCACCGCGGGGTCCTGCGCCTCGCACAGGCGCGCGACCGTCTCGGCCTGCACGAGCGCGAGAGGCGAGCCCCGGGTGGCCAACCGGACCACGCGCGCGCCGCGCGGCACGCTCACAGGTCGAAGAGCGCGCGCAGGGCCTCCACGAGCCGCTCGCCCTTGGGGGTGCCCGAGGTTTCCCGCAGGGCGACGGTGGGCGCATGCAGCACCTTCGCGAGCACCGCCTTCGTGAGCGCGTCGACCTCCTCGAACGCGCCAGGTCCGAGGCCGCCCAGCTGGCCGCGGCGGCGCTCGAGCTCTCGTGCGCGCACCTCCTCGAGCCGCGACCGCAGCGCGCTCACGACCGGCGCAGCGCCGCGCTCGCGGCTCGCCGCTCGGTACGAGACGAGCTCTTCGGAGACGATCTCCGAGGCCCGCTCGGCCTCCTGGCGGCGCTCGTCGACCGCCTGGATGACCGCCGAGCGGAGGTCCTCCATGTCGAAGAGGGTGAGGTTGCCGATCGCGGCGGCGGCTGGGTCCACGTTGCGGGGCATGCCGAGGTCGAAGACGAGCAGGCCGCGAGGCCTGGCGGCGGCGGCAGGCGCGAGCGAGCCCGCCGTGAGGACGTGGCCGGTCGACTCCACCGCGGTGAAGACGACGTCGGACGCCGCGACCGCGGTCTCCAGGCCCTCCATGCCGACAGCGCGCGCGCCGAGGGTGGCCGCCACGGCGTCGGCGACCTGACGTCCCCGGTCCCTGCTCCGGTTCACGACCACCACCGACGCCGGACGGCGCGGCTCGGGCAGCCCGGCCAGGGCCTGGACGATCCCCGCCCCCAGCTCGCCTGCACCGACGACTGAGACGGCCGCGCCCGCGAGCCCGCCGTCACGCTGCCGGCCCGCGAGCTCGATCGCGGCGAAGGAGAACGACGTGGTGCCGCGGGCGATGCCCGTCCGGGCGCGCACCCGCTTGCCCGCCTGCACCGCGTGGCGGAACAGCTCGCCGAGCACCGGGCCGCAGGCCCGCTCCTCGCGCGCCCGCTCCCACGCGCGCCGCACCTGCCCGAGCACCTCGGTCTCCCCGAGCACTGCGGACTCGAGGCCGGCCGCGACCGAGAAGAGATGGGAGGCGACGTCGTCGTCGAATCGGACCGACGTGCGTCCGAGCAGCTCGTCCGCGGGGAGCCCGGCCCGGGTGGCCAGGAGCTCGCAGACGTCGTCGACGGCGTCGTGGAACCGGTCGACCACCGCGTAGACCTCGGTCCGCAGGCACGTGGACAGGACGACCGCTTCTTGCACGTTGTCCGACGCGCGGAGCGCGGCGAGCACCTTCGCGAGGTCGGCGTCGCCCACGGTCACCCGCTCGAGCAGCTCGAGCGGTGCCTGGTGGTGCTCGATCCCTACAGCGACGACGGACACGGGTACGTGAGGTCTCCTGACCGATCCAACGGTGCGAGGCTAGCCAGCCGGCGCCTGGATCGGGCGACGGGGTCAGCCTCGCGCGGGCGCAACGTCGATCTCCCTTCGCGTGAGGAAGAAGCTCAGCACTTGCAGCTCGACCGAGAGGTCCACGTCGCGCACCAGCACGGAGGGCGGCACCGACAGCACCCGTGGCGCGAAGTTCAGGATCGAAAGCACGCCGGCGGCGACCAGCGCGTCGGCAACGGCCTGGGCGGATGTCGCCGGAGCGGCGATCACCCCGATCGCCGCGGGCGGAGCGTCACCGAGCGAGTCGAGATGACGCACGGTGAGCCCGTGGACGCGGGACCCGACGACGGACGGGGCGACGTCGTACAGGCCGGCGACGTAGAAGCCGTGCGAGGAGAAGCCGTCGGAGTTGGCGAGCGCACGGCCGAGGTTCCCGATCCCGACGATGGCGATCGGCCATTCACGGTCCGAGCCAAGCGTCCGGTCGATCTGGGCCGCCAGGAACGCGGCGTCGTAGCCCGTTCCGCGGGTGCCGAAGGACCCGAACAACGAGAAGTCCTTCCGCACCTTGGCCGCGTTGACCTTCGCCCGGGCCGCGAGCTCCTCGGAGGAGACGGTGGTCGCCCCCGCTTGGAGCATCTCCCACAGGATGCGCTGGTACAGCGGGAGGCGGACGATCGTCGCTTCGGGGACCCGGCGGGGGCGAACATCCCTCCCGTTGCCGGTCGCGTGACGCGCGTTCATCGAAGACCGAGCGTACGGCAGCGCCCGCGTGGGTCACCAGACGAGCTCGACGGATCCCCCGGTCCTGAGCCCGATCGTCTTCGCGGCCGAGCCCTCGCGCACGACGATGGCCAGCCGTCCGTTCGCGTCGGCGAGCACACCGGCCTCGCCGTCGTCGAGGTCCGCGAAGGCGAGCACCCGCCGTGCGAGCAGCTCCCGGCGCCTCGGCGGCTCCTGCGGCTCCACCCTGATCAGGACCTTCTGCGCGCCAGAGGGAGGCCCCTCGAGCGCGCCGGCCGCGAGCTGGACGTTGCCGAACCGGTCGACCCAGGCGATCGGCGCCCGGAGGACGACGCGGTCGCCCTCTTGCCTGCGGGTCACCTCCAGGGGCGGGAGCCGGACCAAGGACGCGGGGTCGACCTCGTCGCCCACCGACGCGGGGTCGGCGCCCGCCGCGAGCGCGCCAGCAGCGGGCGCGAACACGTCGCGCCCGTCGAAGGTCGCAGGTAGGTCCACGGGCTTCTTCAACACGCGCGCCGCCGTCACCCTCCCGCTCGCCTCCGCCGCGGGCAGCGCCAGCCCGTTGTCGGGCGCGACGAACCAGCGTCCGTCCCCCGCCCGCATCGCGACGGCGCGTCGGGTGCTCCCGACGCCTGGGTCGACGATGGCGAGCACGACGCCGGGGCCGAGGTGGGGAACGGCCCGCGCAAGCGACTCCGCACCCGCGCGGACATCGAAGGGAGGGATCCCGTGGGTCAGGTCCACGATGGCGACGTCGGGCACGAGGCGCACGAGGACGCCGTGGACGACGCCCACGAACTCGTCGGCGAGCCCGTAGTCGGAGAGGAAGAAGACGACAGGGCGCGACAGGCTCATCCCGGGGCCCGCCCCGGGCAAGGGCGGCTCAACCCGCCTTGGTGAGCCGCTCCGCGAGGTACCGGTCGAGATCCTCGCTGCGCAGCCGGAACGACCGCCCGATCCGGACCGCGGGGAGCTCCCCGGCGTTGATCAGGCGGTACACGGTCATGCTGGAGACGCGCAGGACGGAGGCGACCTCGCCCACCGTCATGAACCGGCTCGTCGTGCCCTTCGTCGAATGCGACGCCATGGTGTTCGACTTCTCCTCCACCTGCACTGTACGCCTTCGGGCGGACGCGGCGAAAGCGGGCCGCCGGCGAGCAACCGGGGTTCGAACGTCAGCGCGCCAGGCCCCGGGCGCGCTCGGCGGGTCAGCGCGCCAGGCCCCGGGCGCGCTCGGCGGGTCAGCGCGCCAGGCCCCGGGCGCGCTCGGCGGCCGCGAGCACGGCCTCCATGAACGCGGACCGAGCACCCCTCGCCTCGAGCGCTCGGAGGCCGGCGGCGGTCGTGCCCCCCGGCGAGGTCACGTCGGCTCGGAGCGATGCGGGCGTCGCCCCGGTCTCGGCGAGCAGCGCGCCGGCGCCTCTCAGCGTCTCGACGGTGAGGGTGGTCGCCACCTCGCGGGCAAGCCCCGCGAGCACGCCCGCCTCCACGAGGGACTCGACCACGAGGAAGAAGTACGCGGGCCCCGAACCGGACAGCGCGGTGACGGCGTCCAGCTGACGCTCGGGCACCCGCACGACCGTGCCGATCGCGCCGAGCACCCGCTCCGCCCAGTCGAGGTCCGCGGCGCGGGCGCTCTCCCCTCCGGCGATCGCGCTCACGCCCGCGCCGACCAGCGCGGGCAGGTTCGGCATCGCCCGTACGACGGCCACCCCGTCGGGCAGGACCGCCTGGAGGCGGGCCGCGGGCATCCCAGCGACGATCGACAGCACCCTGCGCACCCCCGCCGCCCCGAGGGCGCGGCACGCGGCCTCCGCGACCTCGGGCTTCACGGCGAGCACCGCGCCGGGGCGGGGGTCGGCGAGCGAGGGAACCGGGGCGTCGACGACCTGGAGGCCGGGGTGCGCGGCCACGAGGTCGGCGCGGCGGCCTGCATCCGGCTCGACGACCGCGACGTCCTCGACGGGCCACCCCCCGCGGCTGAGCAGCCCGGTCACGAGCGCTCCGCCCATGCGTCCTCCCCCTGAGATCACGAGCGATGCGGCCATGGCGCGACGGTACCGCCGCACGCCGGGTGCGGCACGGGTTCGTGGCCCCGGCACGGCGCAGCTCAGCGCCGGCGCGGACGACGCCTGTAGACGGCCGGGTGGCCGAGCGCCATCGCCGTCGGAAAGTGGCCGTCGACGTAGAGGATCGAAGAGCCCGCGATGCGATCGAGCTCCTCGTCGTCGACGAGCGCCGCGGGAACCCTGCCGGCGAGGTAGACGGCGTCTTCGGGCCCGAGGCAGAAGGCCATGCCGTACAGCTCTGCGTTGCAGCGCATGAGGTACGCGAAGACCTCCTCGCGGCGCTCCTCGGGGCAGGGCATGAACTGGGCCTCGTGGTGGAGGGTGCGCTGGCGGAGCGTGAGCCAGACGGTGACGTAGTCCTTCTCCTCGCCACGGAACCGCAGGTACCACCGGCACGACGCCGTGCGATCGGTCACGTCCTGGCGCTCGGCGGCCACGAGGCCGAAGGTGCCGTCGGGCGAGCGCTCGCGCGCGACCCAGGCGTCGACCGTGGCCGCGACCACAGCGAGCCGCTCGGCACCGGGCAGGTCGACGAGCGGCACGTCAGCGCCCGCTCGTCAGGAGCACTCGACGAGCCGTCCTGTGAGCAGGTCGTCGTGGATGGCGCGCAGGTCCGCCGCCGCTCTCCGCCAGGTGTAGCGCCGGGCGCGCAGCACCGCGGCGGTGGATTGGCGCTCGGCGAGCAGGGGCTCGGCTGCGAGCCGCCGGACGCAGCGCGCGAAGGCGTCGGGGTCCGCCCGATCGACGAGGAACCCGGTGCGCCCGTCGTCGACGAGGGTGGTCAGCCCGCCGACCGCGGACGCGACGACGGGGGTGCCGCAGGCTGCGGCCTCGAGGGCGACGAGCCCGAAGGACTCCGAGCGGCTGGGCACGAGGCACACGTCAGCGGCGCGGTAGTACGTCGACAGCAGCTCGTGGGGCTGGGGAGGGACGAGCGAGACTCGGTCCTCGACGCCGAGGGCGCGGGCAAGCCGGAGGAGCCGGGCGTGCTCTTCGTCGCCGTGCGGCCCGCTCGGGCCGCCCACGATCACGAGCCGGAACGGGGCGCCGACGGCCCTCTCGCCGTCCGCGCACAGGGCCCCGAGAGTGCGGACCGACACGTCCATGCCCTTGAGCGGCTGGATCCGCCCGACCGTGAGCAGCACGGTGCCGTCGGGCGGCAACCCGAGCGCGCGGCGGGCCTGTGGACGAAAGCCCGGAGCGAAGAAGGCATGGTCGACCCCGGGAGCGACCACGGAGATGCGCGCGGGGTCGGCGCCGTAGAGCTGGACGATCTGGTCGGCTTCCACGCTGCAGGACGCGAGCACCGCGTCCGAGCACGCGATGACCGAGGCCTCGACCTCCGCCCGGCGGCTCGGCATGTCGGCCTCCACCTCTTCGGGGACAAGCTCGGCCTTGACGCGGTCCAACGTGTGGAAGGTGGAGACGAGCGGGAGGTCCAGCTCGTGCTTGATCGCGTGGCCCGCGACGCCCGACAGCCAGTAGTTCGCGTGGACCGCCTCGAAGGGGCCGGCGTCCTGGTCGACGAGGGGAGAGCCGGCGTCGCCGGCCATCAGCTCGAGCACGCGCTCGGTGAATTCGCCGACCAGCCCAAGGAGCCCTTCTCTGGCGACCGGGGCCGCGGGGCCGGCAGGGACGTGGTGGACGCGCAGCCCGGGCTCGACGTCGACCACCGGCGGCAGTCCCGGGCCGCAGCTCCGCGTGAACACGTCGCAGGAGACGCCGGTACGCGCGAGCGCGGTGGCGAGCTCGCGCACGTAGACGTTCATCCCGCCGCCGTCGCCGGTGCCCGGCTGGGCGAGCGGCGACGTGTGGAACGAGAGCATCGCGAGCCGGCGCATGCCTGGGCGAGCCTAACGGGGCAGGCGTGCGGCGCAGACCGGCCGCACGCCTCGGGGCAGCTCAACGAGCCCTGGGACCGGGTTCCGACGGTTCGTGCTCGCCGCGGAACGACAGGTAGATCTGCACGAGCGCCTGCTTCTGGCTGTCCGTCAGGTACTGGTCGGCACGGATGTGCGCGATGAGGTCCGCGCCGCCGCTCGGCGGGTCGAGCATGCCCGCCTGGACATAGAGCGTCTCGGCTGAGATGCGCAGGGCCCGGGCGATCTGCTGGAGGATGTCCGCCGAAGGCCGGCGGAGGCCCCGCTCGATCTGGCTCAGGTAGGGGTTCGAGATGCCGGCGAGCTCGGAGAGCCGGCGCAGCGACAGCCGGGCGCCCGCGCGCTGCTCCCGGATGAACGACCCCAGGTCGCGACGGCGCTCGACCGCCTCCTCGGACATCGCCCGAGCGTACCGACGACCTCAGGGCACCGCCCGCGAGGCGACCGCCGAGGGGACGAGGGACGGCTCGCGCGCCACACGCCCGGCCCGGGC
>JAJYMD010000205.1 GCA_021787255.1 Actinomycetes bacterium
TCCGCCACCACCTCGCAGCTGCGGGGCACCACCTCCGCCGCCACCTCGCAGGTGCAGGGGGCCGGCTCGGAGCCGCAGGGGGCAGAGGACCTTCGAGCCCGAGCACCCGGGCCCGACCCGCCGTAGGCCGGGCGGGGCCGGGTTTGGGGAACCTTGCCCGGCTGCAGGCATGGCGGAGGACCCGCGGCCGGGTGGAGGCCGGGTGGAAGCACCGCGGCCGGGTGGAGGAGCTTTGGCCGGCTGGAGAGAGGGCGCAGGGCGGCGGGAGGTCGTGCCGAAGCGCGCGGCCCGGGCCCGTGCTTGGCTTTCATGCTCGCGCCGACGCCGCCGGAATGCGCAGCTGCGCACCGCGTGCGAGACGGGGTTTCGAGGGACGACGTCGGTATGCCAGAACCTCGAGGCTCTCACATCGCAGCGGTTGGTGACCCGAGCGGCTTCGGTTCGTCGTCGAGCAGGCCGGCAATTCCGGCGACCTCGAAGACGCGCCTCACCGAGCCGGAGGCGCCTCGGATCGACATCGCGCCACCCGCGTTCTCCAGGGTGCGGCGGGCGGAGAGCAGCGCCGAGAGGCCTGTCCTGTCGAGGAAGGTCAGCCTGCGGAGATCGACGATCACGTCGCGTGCGCCGATTCCGGCGAAGACCTCGCGGAGCTGCTCTGCGTACGCGAAGTCGAGACCTCCGCGGCACCGGACGACGACCGGGCTGCCGAGGTCTGTCACCTCGGCGCTGAAGTGGTCCCACGCGAGGGTCTCGATTGGGCCGGGGTCGTTGCCGTGACCCGCGCTGCGGTGGGAGCCGCCGGTATCCTCGGCCGGCGTTCGGCGAACTGGTGGGAGAGCGAGCTGCATTGCGGCCTCTCATGCGCGGGTCCTCGGCGGCAGGGTCGGGACTGCGTCGCCGACGAACTCGACGTGCCGGACGCTCGCCGCCAGGTGCCTCCTCCAGCACCTGGTACGAACCTACGGACGGCGGCACACGCCGCACAAGGGAAATTGGTCATTCTCTCTTGCCTCTCTCGCGCACTCGCGCACTCGTGATCTCGTCTGTGCGCCGTTCGGCTGCGGGCTAGTGAGCTGGTCGATGACCGGGGTCGTGGTCACTGCGCCTGGACCGCCCGTGAGGGCGCATCCGAGGAAGACGACGGAGAGGGGACTCCCGAACGCGGCCTCGGGCCTGTAGATGCATGGCGGCGTCCCACTGCCGCCGGCCACCAGTTCCACCGGCCGAGCAGGGAGACGACCGAGGGGACGAGCAAGGTCCTCACCAAGAAGGTGTCCATCAGGATGCCGAAGGCCAGGCCGAAGCCGATCGCGCGGATCTGGCTGCCACCAGGTCCTCCTCCCCCTGCGAAACCGATCACGGCGAAGCTGCCCGCCAGGATGATGCCCGCGGAAGTGACGGTCGGCCCCGTCCTGCCGATCGCCTCGATCACCGCGGCTCGAAGCGTCCGCTGGTGCGCCTCCTCTCGGATGCGCGTCATCACCAGGATGTTGTAGTCCTCCCCCAGCGCGAGGAGGAAGATGAACATCAAGAACGGCAGGATGAACGTGAGACCATCGTCCCCCACGAGGTCGATGAACACGAGCGTCGAGAGGCCGAGCGCGGCGAAATAGGAGAGCGCCACGCTCACGATCAGGTACAGCGGGGCGACCGCGCTCCGAAGGACGAGCGCGAGAAGGATGCCGATCGCGACGATGGCGATCGGGATGACGTGGAGCAGGTCGTGGTTCGATGCGCTCGAGACGTCGTAGAGCGCCGCAGCCTCACCCGCCACGCCGCTCGCGTGCGCCCCTGACCTGGACGCCGCGGCGGCGACGACCCGGCGGATCCGTGGGGTTGCGTTCATCGCCGCGGTGCTCTGCTGGCCGCCGGCCACGAGCGAGGCCTCGAACTGCACGATGCGTCCGCTCGTGCTCACGTAGAGCGCCTCTGCGCGGTAGGCGTTGTAGAGCGAGAGCGGCACGGCGGTGCCTGGAGGCTCCGCGGCGGGGAGCGCGGCCGGAGGGCCGAGCTTCGCGTGGAGCGCCGAGAGCTGGGTCGGGGTGATCGGCGTCCCGTTCGGATCGAGGGGACCTGAGAGCTCCTTGAACTGCTTGGACGCCTCCAAGGAGCGCTGGGCCGTGGCGAGCGGTGCCGGGTCGCTCCACACCGACGCGGGATACGCGAGCACCAGATTGGCCGGGTTGGCGCTGGAGTGGGGGAACTCAGCGGCGAGGATCGCGTTGCCCTTGGCGACGCTGCTGCCGGCAGGCGCTGTGGTGGCCCCGCCGAACCCGGCGGAGTGGTAGCCGAGCGCGGCAACTGCGAGCGCGAGGAACACCACCACGCCCATGCCCAGGGTGACCGAGGGCCGCTGGACCAGGCGACCGGCGACCCGTCCCCACCATCCACGCCGGTCGTTGCCCGGGGCGACCCGGGTCGGCCAGAATGCCGCACGTCCGAAGATGGCGAGCAGCGCCGGCAGCAGGGTGAGCCCTGCCAGGAGCATCACCCCCATGCCGACCGCAAGCGGGATGCCGAGGTCGTGGTAGATGCCGAAGGTCGCGAACAGCAGGGTGAGCAGAGCCAGGATGACGGTGCCGGCGGACGCGCTGATCGACTCCCCTACGCGCACGAGTGCGTAGACCACCGCGTCCTTGGGGTCCTTGCCGTCCCGGATCGCCTCGCGTACCCGGAACACCAAGAAGAGCCCGTAGTCGGTGCCCGCGCCCAGCATGAGCACGATCAGCAGGATGTCGGTGATCTCGGAGATCTTCAGGCCATGGGCGCCCAGTGCCCCGATGAAGCGGTAGGAGACCACGAGCGCGAAGCCGGGCGGGACGAGCGTGATCAGCGCGGCGAGCGGTGCCCGGAAGATGACGAGCAGCAGGAGGATGATCAGCAGGAACGACAGACCCTGGATGCGCCCACCCGTCTTGTCCGAGCTCTTCTGGTTCGCGACGTTGGTCGCGACCGGGCCGGCCAGGTGCACCTCGAGGCCTGGGGGGGCGCGAACGTGTGTGACGGCAGCCTGCACGTGGTCGACGAGCGTCTTCTGGGCGCTGATGTCCGACGCGCTCACCGAGGCGGTCACGACGACCTCCGCGGCGGTGTCGTTGGGCGACACCCTGGCTTCTACCACCTTCAGCGCGCCAGGTACCCGGCGAAGTGACGCGACCTGCGTCTGGATCGCTCGCTGATCCGCAGGGGTCAGCGTCCCCTGCGACGTGGAGCTGACGACCAGGAGCTGGCTGTCGCCGATGGTGTTCCCCAGCAACGGCGCTGCCAGGGTCGCCGCCCGTTCGCTCGGAGCGCTGGCGGGCAGGAATTGGCTGTTGTTGTTGTTCACCTCGCTCGTCATCGAGGGCAGCGCCCTCGATGCGACGATCGCGAGGACGATCCACGCCAGCACGACGAGCACCCGGAATCGCACGACGGCGCGCGCCAGCTGGCTGAAGGCTCGGTTCACGTTGGCATCCTCCTGAGGGTTCACCCTCGCCCGACCGACGAGGAGCTTCCGGAGCGAGTGGTTCCGGAGCGAGGGGTTCCGGAGCGAGGGGTTCCGGACCGGGAAACGCCCGACGGGGGACGGCGCGGGCGAGGGCGCGGCGCGGGATCGGCGATCAGGCCTGCCAGCTCGTCGAACGCGCGGTCGACGAGGGCTGGCAGCGGGGTCCTGTTCCCTTGTTGCCTCCAGCGGTTGAACGCCACTCGGAGCATCGCGACCGCAGCGGCGGCGGCGACGGCGGGGAACAGCCGTGTGGCGCCGTCGACCTGTGGCGCATCGACGACGTCCTCGGCGCCGGTCCGCCGTACGACGCCGGCAATGATCGAGCGCTCGAGGTCCGCGAACGCCGCCAGCTGTCGTGGAACGAGCACGTCGGGATAGGTCTGTACGAGCTGGATCCGCGTGGCCCAGTCGGCAAGGCGGCCAGGGGAGCGCTCGGCGGCAGCGACGACTCCCCTGAGCACCGCGTGGAGGGCCTGGAGCGTGGACTCCTCGGCGGGGCGTCGCGCCAACTCGTCGGCGATGTGCTCACCGAGCTCGCGCCCGGGACCGACGAGCGCATCCTCCTTGCAGGAGAAGTAGTTGAAGAACGTCCGCTTGGAGACGCCTGCAGCTTCGGTGATGTCCTCGACGGTGGCCTCGTGCAGGCCCCGTTCCTCGACGAGGCGGAGCGCAGCGCTGCGCAGCGCGCGTCGCACCGCGTCTTTCTTGTGCTCCCGGCGCCCCTGCGCGTCGGCGAGCTCCTCGGCGTCGAGCCGGGCATCTCCCCGTCCGGAGCTGTTGGGCGAGATTTGCACTGGGTGCAACTCTACAGGTCCGAGCTGGGGAAGCCCGTTCGGGCGCAGCGCACTCGGGTGGGGGTCTCCGCGACCGTCGCGGCACGAAGCGGCGGTGAGCTCGCCGCCTTGCCTCGCCCCGTCGGACAGCGCCTTGCCTGGCCTTCTCGGGCGGCCCGCCTTGCCTCGCCCCTCGGGCGGTCCGCCGAGCGCCTCCTACCTTTTCGCCGTGAGAGCCGGCGGAACCGAGGATCAGGTGATCTCGAGCATCCGCTGGAGGGCGACGCGCGCCCAGCTCGCGGTCTCCTCGTCCACGGTGATGCGGTTGCGCACCTCTCCCTCCACGAGCCCCTCAAGCACCCACGCGAGGTGCATGGGGTCGATGCGCGACATCGTCGCGCACGGGCAGACGAGCGGGTCCAGGCAGACGACCGTCTTGTCGGGGTGCTCGTCGCCGAGCCGTTTCACGAGGTGGATCTCGGTGGCGACGCCGAGCACGGAGCCGGCTGGCGCGGCGCGGACCGCTCGGATGATGTGGTCCGTGGAGCCGACCTCGTCGGCGAGCTCGACCACCTCGTGCGCGCACTCGGGGTGCACCAGCACGATCCCGTCTGGGTGCTCGGAACGGAAGGCCGCGACGTGCTCGGGCCGGAACCGCTGATGGACCGAGCAGTGGCCCTTCCACAGGAGCAGCCGCGCGGTCTTCACCTCCGCCTCGGTGAGCCCGCCGAGGTCGCGCCGCGGGTCCCACACCGCCATCTCCTCTGCGCTGTAGCCGAGGTCGAACCCGGTGTTGCGCCCGAGGTGCTGGTCGGGGAAGAAGACGACCTTGTCGGCGCGGGGTTCCCCTGCCTGCGAGCCCTGTCCGGACGATGCAGCGGGCCCCCCAGGCCCGGCCGACATCCGGGGGGACGGCGCGAGCGCCCAGCGCAGGACGGCGCGGGCGTTCGAGGAGGTGCAGACGGCGCCGCCGCGCCGGCCGACGAAGGCCTTCAGGGCGGCGGCCGAGTTGATGTAGGTGATCGGGAGGACGCGCTCTGCGTCCGTCACGCGGGCGAGCGCGTCCCATGCGTCCTCGACCTCGTCGATGTGGGCCATGTCGGCCATCGAGCAGCCCGCGTTCAGGTCCGGGAGGAGGACCTTCTGGTCCGGTGCGGTCAGGATGTCGGCGGCCTCGGCCATGAAGTGGACGCCGCAGAAGACGACGAACTCTGCGTCTCGGCGAGCTGCGGCGACGCGGGAGAGGGCGAAGGAGTCGCCTCGGGCGTCCGCCCATACCATGACGTCGTCGCGCTGGTAGTGGTGGCCAAGGACGAGCACGCGGTCGCCAAGACGGCGTTTCGCGGCACCGATCCATTTCGCGAGTTGGTCCGGGGACGCGCTGGTGTAGCGATCCGGGAGGGGACGTTGGAGCCTGATCACGTGTCGAACCCCCTTTGGGGAAGCCTCCCATATGACCGGCGGGGACAGCCTGGTCGCCCATCCGCGGGGTTGTCGGTCCGGGAGGTGTGCTGTGCCGGGATGCCAGGCCCGGTGCCCCGAGTCTAGATCGGATCGACCGGCGCCAAGCCAGCTTGAAGCCCCAGGGAGCCGCCAAACCCCGGGGAGCCCGCGAGCCCACCACGCCCAGGGTGGTCCAGCACACCAAGCCCAGGGAGCCCACGAGCCCACCACGCCCAGGGTGGTCCAGCACACCAAGGCCAGGGAGCCCACGAGCCCAGGAACCGTCTGGAGAAGCGCACGCGAGAATGGGACCGTGCTGCAGCGACCTGCCACCGGCGACATCCCGGACGCGCCGGGTTCCTACCAGTTCGTCGACGCGGACGGTCGTGTGCTGTACGTGGGCAAGGCGAAGTCGCTCCGCCATCGCCTTCCGAGCTACTGGCAGGATCCCGCCGGGCTGCCTTCGCGCACCGCGCAGATGGTCGCCCAGGCTGACCGTGTCGAGTGGGTGGTGGTCGCGACGGAGGTCGAGGCGCTCATGCTCGAGCACTCGCTCATCCAGGCCCACCAGCCGCGCTTCAACGTCCGGCTGAAGGATGACAAGAGCTATCCGTGGCTCGCGGTCACGGTCTCAGAGGAGTGGCCGCGGCCGATGGTCTACCGGGGCACCAAGCGCAAAGGTGTTCGCTACTTCGGGCCCTACGGCCACGTCGGGGCGCTCCGGGAGACCCTCGACCTCCTGCTTCGCAGCTTCCCGGTTCGTACGTGCTCGGACGCGAAGTTCCGCCGGCACGAGCGGCTCGGGCGCCCGTGCCTCCTCTACGACATCGAGCGATGCTCCGGCCCGTGCGTCGGCGCGGTCGGCCACGAGCAGTACGCGCTGATGCTCGACGACCTGATGAGGTTCCTGTCGGGGGAGACTGGGAACGTCGTCGCCCGGCTCGAGCAGGAGATGAAGGCGGCGTCCGCCGCGCTCGAGTACGAGCGTGCGGCACGGCTGCGCGACCAGCTGGTGGCCGTCCGCAAGGCGGCCGAGACCCAGCAAATGGTGTCCGAGAAGCCCGAGGACTTCGACGTCGTCGGGATCGCCGAGGACGAGCTCGAGGCGGCGGTCCAGGTGTTCCACGTGCGCAAGGGGCGGGTGGTGGGGCGGGGCGGGTTCGTGGCCGACAAGGTGGAGGACCTCACGCCCGCGCAGTTCGCCGGCCGGGTGGTCGAAGAGCTCTACGGCGCGCCAGGCGCGGACGTGCCGCGGCGGATCTTCGTGCCCGCCGAGCCGGAAGCGCCCTGGGTGCTGAGCGACTGGCTGCGGCAGCTCCGGGGCGGCCCTGTGGGGATCGCGGTGCCGAGGCGCGGCGCCAAGCGCGCGCTGCAAGAGACCGTCGTGCGCAACGCACGCGAGGATCTCGCCCGGCACCGGCTGCGGCGCGCGGCTGACCACAACAGCCGCTCTCGCGCGCTCGTCGAACTGCAGGAGCTGCTCGGTCTCTCGCAGGCGCCGCTACGGATCGAGTGCTACGACATGAGCCATCTCCAGGGGACCGACTACGTCGGCTCGATGGTGGTCTTCGAGGACGCCCTCCCGAAGAAAGCCGACTACCGGAAGTTCACGGTGAAGCACGTGCCGGGCAACGACGACTACGCCGCGATGCGCGAGGTCCTCACCCGTCGTCTGCGCGCCCTGGTGGTGGAGCGGCGCACTGGCGCGGAGGCAGCCGCCACGACCGGCGTCGAACCCGCTGGAACCGCCACGACCGGCGCCGAACCCGCTGGAACCGCCAGAGCCGTCGATGGGGACGCGGCCGCAGGAGAGCTCGGCGTCCGTCGACCACGCCGACGTTTCGCGTACGCGCCGCAGCTCCTCCTTCTCGACGGCGGCAAGGGCCAGCTCGGTGTCGGTGTGAGCGTGCTCGAGGAGCTCGGGCTCACGGGGCAGATCGAGCTCGCCGCGCTCGCCAAGCAATTCGAAGAGGTGTACCGACCCGGCGATCCGGACCCGATCCGGATCCCGAGGGGGTCCGACGCGCTCTACCTCCTCCAGCGCGTCCGGGACGAGGCGCACCGCTTCGCGATCACGTTCCATCGCAGCCGTCGCGCCAAGCGAATGACGCGTAGCGTGCTGGACGGCGTGTCCGGGCTCGGTCCCAGCCGGAGAGCCCGCCTCCTGAAGGAGATGGGTGGCGTCAGGGCGTTGCGGGCGGCGAGCGAAGACGAGCTCCGGGCGTTGCCGTGGCTGCCGGACCGGGTCGCCGAAGCAGTGCACGCACAGCTCCACGCGGCGGCACCAGCCAGCGAGGGGACGGGCGGACGAGGTGGCGCGAGAGCGCGGCCGCGCTCGGGGGCCGCCGCGCGGGAGAATGGTGCACAATGACCGAGTTCCTCTTCGTGACCGGGATGTCGGGGGCAGGGCGCTCGACCGCCGCGGCCGCGTTGGAGGATCTCGGGTGGTTCGTCATCGACAACCTGCCTTCCGCGCTGATCACGAAGGTGGCGGAGCTGGTCGGCCGCCCGGGATCGGACATCGAGCGGGTCGCGCTCGTCATCGGGCGCGGCGGCGGCGACGAGCACGTGGACGCGGTGGAGCCGATGCTCGACCGGCTTCGCAGGTCCCGCCACGACGTGCACCTCCTCTTCCTCGACGCGCCGGACGACGTGCTCGTGCGGAGGTTCGAGGGGACGAGGCGCCGACATCCGCTCGCGGCGCGCGGGGTGGAGGAGTCGATCGCCGACGAGCGGCGGCTGCTCGACTCGCTGCGTGAGCGGGCCGACGTCGTCATCGACACCGGCGACCTGAACACGAACCAGCTGCGCAAGCGCGTGATCGAGCTGTTCGGCGACCCGTCGCACGCCGCGCACATGCAGACGTCGATCGTGTCCTTCGGCTACAAGCACGGTGTCCCTCTCGACGTGGACATCGTGCTCGACTGCCGGTTCCTTCCGAACCCTTACTGGGTCGAGGAGCTCCGCTCGCTCTCAGGGCTGGACGCGCCGGTCCGCGACTACGTGCTGAAGCAGCCGGAGACCGGCGCGTTCCTCGACAAGACCGAGGAGCTTCTCCGGATGCTCCTGCCCAGCTTCGAGCAGGAGGGGAAGTCCTACCTCACCGTCGCGCTGGGTTGCACCGGTGGACGGCACCGTTCGGTCGTGCTGGCCGACGCCCTTGCCGACCGGCTGGCGGCTGCCGGCGTGAGGACCGTGGCGTTCCATCGCGACATCGATCGCTAGGCGGCTGAGAGGCGAGGGCATATTGCCCCTCACCTAGCCCGACCTAGCCCCAAGGCGGGGACCAGGAGGAGACGTCCTGCTCGCGCTCGGCCCACGACTGGGAGGAGGATCGCACCGGCGACGGCCGCTGGACGATCCACCACGTGCCGTCGGGCGCCTGGTACCAGTACCAGTCGTCCCACGGTGCTTCGTCGGGCCCCAGGTACCAGTCGTCCCACGGTGGCTGCGCGGGAAGTGGCGGCCCGGCGGAGACGGGTGGCGGTTCGGAGACGGGAGGCAGACCGGCGTCGTACCGCCGGGAGTCGTACCGCCGGGAGTCGTACCGCCCGGCGTCGTACCGCCCGGCGTCGTACGGCCCGGAGACGTGACCCAGGCGGGAGTCGTACCGCCGGGCGTCGTACGGCCCGGAGACGTGAGCCAGACGGGAGTCGTACCGCCCGGCGTCGTACGGCCCGGAGACGTGAGCCAGATCGGGGTCGTACGGACCGGAGCCCGGCGGCGCGAACCAGCCGCTCGA
>JAJYMD010000456.1 GCA_021787255.1 Actinomycetes bacterium
CCGGCTGGGTGATGTGGTGCGCGTCGGCGGTGGAGCCCGAGCCGGCGATCTCCGCGTAGATCCTGGCGCCGCGCGCGGCCGCGTGGTCCCACGCTTCGAGCACGAGCGCAGCCGCTCCTTCGGACATGACGAAGCCGTCCCTGCGGACGTCGAAAGGACGCGACACGCCGGTCGTCGACAGCGCCGTCATGTTCGTGAACGCCGCGACGGCGACCGGGTGCATCGCGGCCTCCGCACCGCCGCTCACGACCACGTCGCAGCGCCCCGTCGCGACCAGCCGGGCGCCGTTGGCGACCGCGTGGGTGCCGGCTGCGCACGCGGTCGCGACGGTCTCCGAGGGGCCGCGAAAGCCGTAGCGCATCGAGACGTGCGCCGCGCCGGCGTTGACCATCATCATCGGGACGAGGAAGGGGGAAACCCGGCGCGCGCCGCGCTCGTTGTAGACGCCTACCTGGTCGGCGAGGGTCTGGAAGCCGCCGACGCCGGTCGCGAACAGCACTCCTGCCCGGCCAGGGTCGACGCCGAGCTCGCCGGCGTCCGCGAGCGCCATCTCGGCGGACGCGACCGAGAACGCCGCGAACGGATCGACGCGTCGAGCTTCCTTCGAGTCGAAGTAGTCCGTCACCTCGAAGCCACGCACGCGGCGCTCGCCCGAGATCGACGGGGTGACCAGGCCCTCCCAGAGCGCCTCGACACCGACCCCGCAGCAGGTGACCGCCCCGATGCCGGTGACGGCGACCCGCCGGCCGCGAATCGGACCGTCTGGCCCGAGCCCGAGCAGCATCAGAGCTTGGAGCTGATCAGCTCGAACGCCTGTCCCGCGGTCTCGATGTCCTCGAGCTCGCTCTCCTCCACCGTGATGTCGAACGCCTCCTCCAGCGCCATGACCAGCTCGACCAGGTCGAGGCTGTCGGCGTCGAGGTCCTCCGCGAACCGGGCGTCCATCGTCACCTTCTCGGCGGGCACCTGGAGGACCTCCACGGCGCACTCTCGGAACTTCTCGAACGCTGCCTCGTTGTCCACTTCGCTTTCTCTCCTTGTCGGGGCCTGCCTGGCCGTTCAGTCTCGCCGCTCCGTCCGGCCCGGGCCGGACGGCCTGTGCTGCGGGGCCCTGCGACGGCGAGCCGCGAGCCTATCCGCGTGGTGGGGGCGCGACGGGCGCCGCGACGCCCGTCGACCGGTCCCGACCACCGGTCACAGGCCCATGCCCAGCCCGCCGTCGACGGGCAGCACGGCGCCGCTGATGTAGGCCGCCGCGTCCGAGGCGAGGAAGCCGACCGCCTCGGCCACGTCCTGGGGGCTCCCCGCCCGCCCGAGCGGCACCATGGCGACGAGCTCCTCGACCCGTCCAGGCCCGAGCGCTCCGGTCATGTCCGTCTCGACGACCCCGGGCGCGACGACGTTGACCGTGATCTCGCGGCTCGCGACCTCGCGGGCGAGCGCCCGGGCCATCCCGACCAAGCCGGCCTTGGACGCCGCGTAGTTGGCCTGCCCGGGAAGCCCGACGAACGCACCGACCGACGACATGAAGACGATGCGCCCGCGGTGGAGCCGGAGCATCTTCGAGATCGCCCGCTTCGCCACGCGGAACGCTCCGGTGAGGTTCGTCTCGATCACGTCGTGCCAGGCGTCCTCGCCCATCCTCAGCACGAGCGCGTCCTTCGTGATGCCGGCGTTCGCCACGAGGACCTCGACGGGACCCCACCGCCCTTCGACCGCTCGGTACGCCTCCTCCACCGCAGCAGGGTCGGTCACGTCGCATCGGAGCCCCATGAAGCGGCTCTCGGGCACGCCGGCCGGCGGTTCGAGCTCATCGGCCGGGCCGCGCGTCGTCGCCGCCACCCGGTCCCCGCGCGTCGCGAACCACGCGGCGCAGGCGGCCCCGATACCCTTCGACCCGCCGGTGACGAGGACGACGCGGCCGGGTCCCGAGCTGGCCGCGTCCGCACCCTCGGACCTGTCGTCCCCGCTCACCCGTCGTCCCCGCTCACCCGTCGTCCCCGCTCACCCGTCGTCCCCGCTCACCCGTAGCCACACGAGCGGCTGGCCCTCTTGGACCCGCTCGCCCGCCACCGAGAGCCAGCGGACGACCTCGCCTTCGAAGGGGGTGCGGACTTCGGTCACCCCGACCCGGCCGACCAGGTCGCCGATGCGCACGCGGGAGGGACCTGTCTCGTGGCCAGCGGTCCCGGGCAACAGGCCGGTGCCGGGAGCGGCGAGCGAGGCCTCGGGCGCGAAGATCCCCGAGCACGGGCTCACGACCACGCGCTCGGACATGTAGAGGTGCTCACCTTGGTGCGCGTGCGCGTCCTGGTGCCAGACGTCGGTCGCAGGCCCTGTGGCCCCCGAAGCCCCGGCGGCGAGCCCGCCCGAGACGGCGTCGAGCAGCGCGTCGAGATCGTCGGGCTTGGTGACGGCCAGCGCCTGGGCCTCGGGGGCGGCGCGCCGCACGAGGCCGGTCAGGACGCCTCCTGGGCCGACCTCGACGAAGACCGTCGCGCCGAGGCCCGAGAGGGTCCCGACCGTCTGGCGCCAGCGCACCGGTCCGCACAGCTGCGCGGAGAGGAGCCGGGGCCATTCGGCGGGGTCGGAGTGGACCCGGGCGTCGATGTTGGCGACGACCGGCACTTCGGGCGTCGAGAGCACGACGTTGCCGAGCGCCTTGCGCAGCGCGGGACGCGCGGCAGCCATGAGCGGCGTGTGGAACGCGCCAGACACCGGCAACGCGAGGACCTTGCGGGCGCCGAGCTCGCGTGCGAGCTCGGAGGCCGCGGCGACCGCGTCGGAGGTGCCCGCGATCACGACCTGGCCCGGGGCGTTGTAGTTCGCGACCCACACCTCGCCCTCGGCGCGGTGGCAGGCCGCCTCCGCGTCGTCGTCGCTGATCCCGATCAACGCGGCCATCGTCCCGGGCGCGTCCTCCCCCGCACGCGCCATGGCCTCCCCTCGAGCCACGACGAGCGCTGCGGCCTCCTCGAAGCGCATCGCGCCTGCGGCGACGAGCGCGCTGTACTCGCCGAGCGAGTGGCCCGCGCACGCGGCGGGCGAGAGCCCGACGCGCTCGATCGCGTCGAGGACCACGAGCGACTGGACGAAGGTGGCGAGCTGGGCGTTCGCCGTCTGCGTCAGCTCCTCCATCGGCGCGTGGAGGAGCAACGCCTCGACGTCGCGCCCGACCGCTGCCGACGCCTCGGTGACGACCTCCCAGGAGGGGTGGTCGACCCAGGGTCGGCCCATGCCCGAGCGCTGCGAGCCCTGACCGGGGAAGACGAAGGCCAGCACGAGCCCAAGTGTGGCACGGCGGGGGCGCCCGGGGGCGCCCCGGCGGGCCTGTAGCGTGGCGGTGTGCGCGTGGCTGCCGTGCAGGTCGCGACCGGCCTCGATCCCGAGGAGAACCGGCGGTTGGTCGCCGCCCGGCTCGGCGCGGCGGCCGACGCCGGCGCGAGGCTCGTGGTCTTCCCCGAGGCCACCATGGCGACCTTCGGCGACGCCTCCTTCGACCTGTCCTCCGTGGCCGAGGCCCTTGACGGCCCGTTCGTGACCGAGCTGGCCGAGGGGTGCGCGCGTCACGGGGTCGTCGTCGTCGCAGGGATGTTCGAGCGGCCGGGCGACGGGGGCGGGGGCCGCGCCTTGGGCCGTGCCTTCAACACGGTGGTCGTCGTGGGACCCGACGGCCTCCTCGGGGCCTACCGCAAGCTCCACCTCTTCGACGCGCTCGGCGCCAGGGAGTCGGACCGGGTGCTCGCCGGGGACCCCGGCGGCATCGTGACGGTGCCGCTCGCCGAAGGGCTCGTCCTGGGCGTGATGACCTGCTATGACCTGCGGTTCCCAGAGCTGGCGCGCGCGCTCGTCGAGCGCGGGGCGACGGTCCTCGCGCTGCCTGCGCACTGGTACGACGGCCCGGGCAAGGCGCAGGTCTGGGAGGTCCTCGTCCGGGCGCGGGCGATCGAGAGCACCGCGTACGTGGTGGCGGCGGGCAAGCCCGAGCCGGAGGCCGTCGGCCGCTCGATGGTCGTCGACCCGCTCGGCGAGGTCCTCGTAGAGCTCGGCGGCAAGGAGGAGGACATCGCGCTCGCCGAGGTCTCGGCGGCCCGGGTCTCGGCGGTCCGCACGATGCTCCCCGTTCTCGAGCACCGGCGCTTCGGCGTGGCGCCGCGCTGAGCCTCGCTGGGCCGCCTGCACGCCAGGCCGCGCGCACGCCCAGCCGCCCCTCGCTCGGGCGAGCTACTCGGGGGCCTGCAGCTGCCTTCCGGTGATCAGGTCCGGCTGGAGCCGGAAGTAGACGTCGCGGTCGCCGCCGGCCCACGGCACGACGTCGAGCGCCCGCACCGCCTCGAGCTCCTCGGGGTCCACGACCCGGCGGGCAGTGCCGCTCAGGAGCACGCTCCAGCCCGTCGAGAAGGTCTCGTCGACGTGGTCCACCTCGAAGGAGACGCGTCGACCGTCGGTGCCCAGCGCGATCGACGTGCTGGCCTGCGTGCGGAAGACGACGTCGGTCCCGAGGAGGCGGTAGTTGACCGGCAGCGCGACCGGGCCGCGTGTCTCGGCGAAGACGACCCGGCCGATGCCTCCAGGTGCGATCAGCTCCATCGCGCGCTGCTCGTCCAAGTCGACGAGCAGCGCCGCCTGGCCCTCGCCGCGGCCCGGCGGCGCCGAGTCCCCTCCGAGGAGGGCTGCTGGCGACGTCTGGAGCGCGACCGACAGGTGCACGAGGGTGCCCCGGCTCGGGTTCGGGCTCGCTGCGGTCTCCAGGTAGTCCAGGTAGGCCGCGTTCACGCCGGCTCGAGCCGCCGTCTCCTCGACGGAGAGACCGAGCTCCTCGCGCCGGTGGCGGAGCCGCCTCCCGAGGTCCGAGGCGGACACGGGACCACTCACCCGAGCATCTTGGTCCGGGGCTCCCCGTGGCGCAAAGCGGCGCAGGCGCAAGGAGGTGCAGGCGGTGCGCGGCCGCGTAGGGTCGGGGTGTGGGGGTCCGTCTTCCCGAGTCGATCTCGGCGTGCCTCTTCGATCTCGACGGCGTGCTGACCGAGACGGCGGTCCTCCACGCCGCCGCATGGAAGCAGGCGTTCGACGAGCTGCTCGCACGCCTGGCGCGGCCCGGAGAGCAGGTCGTGCCGTTCGACGCGGTCGCCGACTACGACGACTACGTGGACGGCAAGCCGCGTCTCGACGGCGCGCGTGCGTTCCTGCGCTCGAGGGGGATCGACCTTCCCGAAGGGACGGCGCAGGACCCGCCGGGGACCGAGTCGGTCTACGGGGTGGCGAACCGCAAGAACGACCTCGTGCTCGAGCAGATGCGCGAGCGCGGCGTGACGGTGTACCCGGGGTCGCTCCGGTTCCTCGAGGAGGTCCGCCGGCGATCGCTGCGCACGGCGGTCGTGTCCTCGAGCGCGAACACCGTCGAGGTGCTGCACGCGGCGGGCCTCGACGATCTCTTCGACGCCCGCGTGGACGGCGTCGTCGCCGAGCGCGAGCACCTCGCCGGCAAGCCGGCTCCCGACACGTACCTCGAGGCGGCGCGCATGCTGGACGTCGAGCCGAGCCGAGCCGCCGTCTTCGAGGACGCGCTCGCCGGGGTCGAGGCGGGCCGTGCGGGCAAATTCGGCCTCGTGGTGGGCGTCGATCGGGTGGGCCAGGCCGAGAGCCTCCTCGCCCACGGCGCCGACGTCGCGGTCGGCGACCTCGCCGAATTGATCGTGCCCGACTGAGCGAGCCGACATGCTCTGCCACCCGTCGTTCCCCGTCGAGCCGTGGACCGTCACCGAGTCGCAGCTCGACCTCGGCGTGCTCGCGCAGACCGAGTCCGTCCTGGCGCTGTCGAACGGGCACATCGGGATGCGAGGGAACCTGGACGAGGGCGAGCCCCACGGGCTTCCGGGCACGTACCTCAATTCGGTGTACGAGCTGCGGCCGCTCCCCTACGCCGAGGCGGGGTTCGGGTACCCGGAGTCCGGGCAGACCGTGGTGAACGTCATCGACGGCAAGCTCGTCCGCCTGCTGGTGGACGACGAGCCGTTCGACGTGCGCTACGGGGAGGTCGTGTCGCACCGGCGCGTCCTGGACCTGCGGGCGGGCGTGCTGCGCCGCGAGGTCGAATGGCGCAGCCCCGCCGGCGCGCTGGTGCGCGTGAGGTCGATGCGGCTGGTGTCCTTCGTCGAGCGTGCCGTCGCGGCCATCCGCTACGAGGTCGAGCCGCTGGAGAAGCCGGTGCAGGTGGTGATCCAGTCCGAGCTGGTCGCGAACGAAGCGATCCCTGCGCGCCCGACCGAGGACCCCCGGGTCTCGGCCATCCTCGACCAGCCGCTCGAGAGCGAGGAGGTCCTCTCGTGGCCGACAGGGGGCGTGCTCGTCCACCGCGTGCGCCACAGCGGCATCCTGGTCGCGGCCGCGATGGAGCACCTGGTCGATGCGCCAGAAGGCAGCGAGACCTCCTCGGAGGTGTCGTCGGACGTCGCGCGCTTCGTGGTGCTCGGAAGGCTCGAGCCCTCCCAGGGCGTGCGGCTCACGAAGTTCCTCGGCTACGGGTGGTCGGCGCAGCGCTCACGCTCTGCCCTGCACGACCAGGTCCGCGGGGCGACCCGCAGCGCGCGCCACGTCGGCTGGGACGGGCTCGCGGGCTCCCAGCGCCAGTTCCTCGACGAGTACTGGTCGGCCGCCGAGGTGGAGGTCGATGGCGACCCCGAGGTCCAGCAGGCGGTTCGCTTCTCGCTCTTCCACGTCCTGCAAGCGGGCGCGAGAGCCGAGGGCCGGCCCATCCCCGCGAAGGGGCTCACCGGCCCGGGCTACGACGGCCACGCGTTCTGGGACACCGAGGTCCACGTGCTCGGGCTGCTCGGTTTCTCGCGCCCGGCCGCGGTTGCCGACGCGCTGCGTTGGCGCCACTCGACGTTGCCGCTCGCGCGCCGAAGGGCTCGCGAGCTCGGTCTCGAAGGTGCCGCCTTCCCCTGGCGCACGATCGACGGCCAGGAGTGCTCGGCGTACTGGCCTGCCGGCACGGCCGCCTTCCATGTCGGCGCGGACGTCGCGCACGCCGTCGTCCGCTACCTCCGAACGACCGGAGACGTGGAGCTCGAGGCGGAGATCGGCCTCGAGCTCCTCGTCGAGACGGCGCGGCTGTGGAGCTCCCTCGGCCATCACCACGTCGACGGCACGTTCCGCATCGACGGGGTGACTGGTCCCGACGAGTACGGCGCGATCGCCGACAACAACGTTTACACGAACCTGATGGCCCAGCTGAACCTGCGCGCCGCTGCCGAGGCGTGCGCGCGCCATCCCTCCCAGGCCGCAGCGCTCGGCGTGGACGAGGAGGAGGCCGCCCGGTGGAGGGAGGCAGCACACCACATGTACGTCCCCTACGACGACCGCCTCGGGGTCCACCCGCAGGCAGAGGGCTTCACCGACCACGAGGTCTGGGACTTCGCCGGCACGAGCGAAGACCAGTACCCGCTCATGCTGCACTTCCCCTACTTCGACCTCTACCGCAAGCAGGTGGTGAAGCAGGCCGACCTAGTGCTCGCGATGCACCTGCGCCCCGAGGCGTTCAGCGCGGAGCAAAAGGAGCGGAACTTCGCGTACTACGAGCCTCTCACCGTGAGGGACTCGTCGCTGTCCTCCTGCACCCAGGCGGTGATCGCGGCGGAGACCGGTCACCTGGGCCTTGCGTACGCCTACGTCAGGGAGTCTTCGCTCATCGACCTGGCCGACCTCGAGCACAACACCTCCGACGGCCTGCACATCGCCGCGCTCGCAGGGGCGTGGACCGCGCTCGTCGAAGGTCTGGGGGGCGTCCGGCTGGAGGAGTCGAGGCTCGTCGTGCGCCCTCGCCTCCCCGAGGACCTGCAGCGACTGCAGTTCAGCCTGCGCTATCGCGCACGTCGTCTCCAGGTGGAGGTGCGCGCCGAGGAGGCGCGCTACAGGCTCGTTTCCGGAGAGGACCTCTCGATCTGGCACCACGACGAGGAGGTCCACCTCGTCGCCGGCGGCGAGGTGGTGAGGCCGATCCTCCCGGTGGCGGCCCGCCCCGCTCCCCGTCAGCCTCCCGGTCGCGAGCCGAGGCGTGGGGGCGTGCGAAGCCCGCGCGGCGCTGGTGGCCAGCTCTGACGTGGAGGACCTCTGACGTGGAAGACCTCTGTCTCGTCAATGGTCGCCGTGTTGGGACGAAATGCGCGCAACCCCAGGGGGTGGTCGGTGATGGGCTCGGCGAGATCAACGCGACGGCGCGCGAAGTTCGCCGAGGCCGAGATCACCATGAAGGGCTTGACCTCTTCGCGGTCTTCGCCCTCTCTCGACGGCAGGTCTCCAGCCGAGAACAGCTGCTCGACTATGGCTGCGGGTTGTCGTCCTCGTGGCAGGAGGACGGCTCGTGGTAGGAGGACGGCGCTGTGAACAAGCACATTGGGCGGATCCGCCAGAACTGCATACGAGAACTGCATACGACAGAAGGAACGAGTGAGCGCTGGCTTCGCACCGCCCGCAGTGCCCTCCGGCGATGGCCCCAGGAGAACGTGACCTGGGCTTCCTCGAGGTGCTTGCCTCACCGGGGCGGGTGCTGCGGGCCCAACGGATTGCGCCATTGTCGTTCGACGAGCCTCCTCCGTCACATCCCAGGCTCCTTCTCGATGCCCTGGCAACTGGGGTAGCCCGGGACCGCCTCTGAGTGCTCGGGCTGAAGTGCCTGCCCTGTCATGCGATTCGTCCGCCGGGCCGCACAGCGCGTGGTTCGTGGGCAAGTCGGGCCTATGTCAGGCCTATGTCGGCACGACGCCCAATCCCAGTGATCGAGCCGCGGCGGCCAGCGAGACATCGAAGGTGGCCACCTGTGCGTTCACCTGCTCGGCCGCGAGCAGCACGCAGCAGTCGGGCATCCTGAGACGGGTCGAGGCCCGCAAACCGGCGAGTCGCAGTGGGGCGTCCGTGTCCAGACCGACGCCTTCGACGCCGAGCTGGGCCAGCGCGGCCATCGCCACCTCGAGCTTGCCCGCCCGCGCCGGTCCGACGAGCACCTCTGCCAGCGTGAGCCGGCTGGCCGCCAGAGGGGTGAGGCCGATTGCCTCGAGGAGGACCTCGGCCCGGGCGTGATGGGCGTCGTCGGCATCGAGGTGGGCGATCAGGACCGATGCGTCGACGACGATCACTCGGGCCAGTCCTGCCGCAACTCCTCCAGGTAGCCAGGGCCGTAGACCCCGGTGAGCAGGCCGCCCGTGCGTCGAAGCCTTTCCTTTCGCTCTGCCGCTGCTTCTCTGGCCATCTCGTCCAGAGCCCGGTGACCCTCCTCGAGGAGGCGGACCGCCAGCTTGGACCGGCTGTCACGGTCCTCTGGCCAACGTCTCGCCGCAGCGTCGAGCGCTCGGGCGACCTCGTCGGTCTCGGTGATGACATGACGGGGACGGGTGGTGGGCACGCACGCAAGTGTAGCACTGTG
>JAJYMD010000203.1 GCA_021787255.1 Actinomycetes bacterium
GCCGAACGACCCTGAGCACTGCCGCCTACCCGCCGACCGCGTGGGGTCGGCATGGCCCGGACGTGGGCACAGCTTGGCGCGCGGGCATGGGCGCGGACGTCGGCGTCGGCGCAGACCAGGCTCCGCGGCCTCTATGAGCACTCTCCTGATGTTTCAATGTCTTCCATGTTAGATCCTGCCGTATCGGGTACGGAGCAGACGGAGCGCGGCCTGCGGTCCGACCGAAGTCAGCGCTGCTGGGGCGATCACGCGCGCCCGGGGGCCGGCCTGCAGGAGGAGCCGCTCGAGCCAGGCGCGCCCTCCCACCGCGACCGTGACCCGGAGCGCAGAACCGGCGACCTGCTGCTCCTCGAGCACGGGCACCGAGTCGGCGACCCATCGCGCGTCGCCTGCGAGCTCGAGCGTGGCCGTCTCGGTGCCAGGTCCCGGGACGAAGGCGCCCGCCCCTGAACGGCCCTCTGCTGCGGCCTCGACCGGTCTGCCGAGCGGGCGGACCTCGCGGACGCGGTCGACACGGAAACGGCGCACCGCTCCGACCCTGTGGCAGTAGGCGTCGAGGTACCAGTGGCCGTCGAGCGAGAAGAGCTCGAGCGGCTCCACCACGCGCTCGCTGGTCTCGTCGGTCGAGACGGCGTGGTACACGATCTCGGCCTGCTCGCGCGCCTCGACGAGCGCCCTCACCTCTTCGAGGAGCGGCGGCGCGTCGATCCGGACCACGAGGCGCCGGTCATCGCCCAGCACCGCCTCGAGCTTCCGGAGCGCGCGCGACAGCGCCCCGTCGCGATCTGCGCCCGGGACTGCGAGGATCGTGCGCGCGGAGGCCGCGAGCGCGAGGCCCTCGGCAGGCGTGAGCCGTCTCGGCCGTGCGAGCCCCTTTGGCAGGAACGCCTCGACCACCTCGTCGCTCACCACGATCTCGAGCAGCGTGTCAGGCGTGTAGGGAGGGACGCCGCAGCACGCGGCGAGCTCCAGCTCCCGGACGACCTCGTCGGGAGCGAGAGCGAAACGCTCGGCGACCTCGGCGATCGGCGCCGCGCCCACTTCCGCGAGCCAGGCCACGATGGCGAGCAGGCGGCGAAGGCGCGCGCTCGCACCTCTCGCACCGGTGCGGGGCGCGGCGGCTGGGCGGAGGCCCCGCACCGCCCCCTGGCGGCGCGCGGCGCCTTCGGTCTTCGAGCCGCCGCGACGGCGGCTCGCCTCCGCGGCGCCTTCTGGCGCCGGTGCCGGCGCCGGCCGCGCGCGTGCGCTCACCGGGGCGACCGTGCCGTCGGCGCCACGCGCGATCTCCTCCAGCCAGGAGACCACGGCCGCACGCGCCTCTGGCGGTCCAACCACCTCGGCGTGATGGAGCAACCCGAGGACCCAGGACCTCAGGACGTCGAAGCTGCTCACCCCAAGGGACAGCAGGACCGACCCGTCCGGCGCCCGATCGATAAGCGCGCGCTCTCCGACCTCGGCGACCACGCGCGCCCCTTCCACCGCGTCGACTCGCACGAGCACGTGTGCCGCATCCTCGTCGTCTCGCCACAAGTCGACTGGTGCATCGCTGGTCGCGACGTCCTCGGGGACCACGCCGCTCCCCGAGTGCCCCGGCGCGCCGAGCGCCTCGATGCGGTCGACGCGGTAGGTCCGCCGGGCACCCTGCTCGCGCTCCCAGCCGACGAGGTACCAGCGACCCGCGCGGAAATGGAGGGTCCCCGGCGACACCGAGCGCCACGTGCCGTGGTAGGAGAAATGGACCTCAGCCTTCGAGCGGAGGGCCTCGAAGAGCGGAACGAGCGCTGCGGGGGCATCGACCTGGGCCACCGGGCGCGCCTGCGCGGCACCCCAGGCCCCCAGCTTCGCCAGCGCGTCCCTCCCGCTCGGGTCGCCGAGGTCGACGCCCGCGACGGCGAGGTGCAGCGCAGCCTGCTCATCGGGCTCGAGCTCGACGTCCGGAAGATAGAAGTCGTCGGGATCGATCCGGTACCCGTACTGCTCGGGGCCGTCGACCGGCTCGGTCAGCACGGGGATCCCTTCTTCTCTCAGGACCCGCTTGTCGCGCTCGAACGCCTGACGACGGCCGGCGTGCGACGCCGGGTACCCCGGAACGGCTGCAGCGATCTCCTGGAGCGTGCGCGGCGTCGGCGCGCCGAGCAGGACCAGTACGAGGTCGGTCAGTCGTTCGAGGCGGTCGGGCGTCGCCACCCCGATCAGCGTAGGACGCCTGGGCTCGGATCGGCGTAGACATCTGGGGTGCGCTCGCCCGCGACCGCCTCGGCCGATCGGGGATGGCGAACAGGGCATGCCGAGCACTCTGCCCACAGCGGGGGCCGTGGTCGGTCGCTGGTCAGCCGTGCACGTACTTGATGTAGGTGAGCATCGGGAGGTACAGGCTGATGATCACGGTACCGACCACGCCGCCCATCACCACGACGAGGAGCGGCTCGAGGATCGACGAGAGGTTCTCGACGGTCTGGTCCACCTCACTCTGGTAGTAGAGCGCCGCCTTGCCGAGCATGTCGTCGAGCGCGCCGGTCTGCTCCCCGACCTCGACCATCTGGACGATGAGCTGCGGGAAGATCGGGTTGGCGCGCATGGGATCGGCGAACGGGCGTCCCTCGCGCACCGCGCGCTTGATCTCCTGGGTCGCCCTCGAGAGGACCGCGTTCCCCGATGCCCGCCCGACGATGTCGAGCGACTCGAGCACCGGGACGCCCGACGCCACGAGCGACGCAAGCGTGAAGGAGAAGCGTGCGAGCGCGGTCTTGTGGACGAGCGGGCCGAAGATCGGGGGGCGGAGCTTCCACGCGTCCCACTTCTCGCGGCCACGCTCGGTCGCGATCCATCGTCTGACCCCGACGATCGCAAGGACGACGACCGCGAGCACGATCCCTGCACGCCAGCTCGCGAGCGTGTTGGAGATCTCGATCACGATCTTCGTCGGGACTGGAAGCGGCGCGTCCAGCGTCTTGAACAGGTTCTTGAAGACCGGGACGATGACCACCATCATCACGACGAAGAGCAGAGAGATGACGCTCACCACGACCACCGGGTACGTCATCGCGCCGCGGACCTTGCGGGAGATCGCGACCTGTTTCTCGAGCGCTGTCGCGACGGTCTTCAGCACGACGTCGATCGATCCTCCGAGCTCGCCCGCGCGGACCATCGACACGTACAGCTCGTCGAAGACCTTCGGATGGGCTGCCAGCGCCTGCGAGAGCGCTAGACCGGACTCCACGTCATCGCGCACCGAGCGCAGGATCCGGCCGAGGTGCTGGTTCGTGACCTGCGCCGAGAGCACCGTCAGCGCCCGGGTGATCGAGAGGCCGGACTCCACCATCGTGGCGAACTGGCGGGTGAAGACTGCGACGTCCTTGGCCTTGATCCGGTCGGTCACCCCCGGGATCACGAGCTCGCCCCGCAGGCTCCCGCTCGTCGGCGTGACCGAGACCGGCAGGTACCCCATCGAGCGGAGCCTGCTCACCACCAACGCGAGGTTGTCGCCGTCGAGCGACCCCTCGATCAGGTTGCCGCTCCTGTCGCGCACCTTGTAGTCGAAGGTGGTCGCCACGTCACCTCCCGAGCAGGTGGGTGCGGAAGTCCTCCGCGCTTCGGCACCGGTCGAGCGCCACGCCTTCGCTCACCGCCCGCTCCCGCACGAGCTTCGCGAGGCTCTGGTCCATCGTCAGCATCCCGTGTTGAGCACCGGTCTGCATGAGCGAATAGATCTGGTGCGTCTTCGCCCCGCGGATCAGATGCTGGACCGCGGGCGTGCACACGAGGACCTCTGCGGCGACGCGCCGGCCCTTGCCGTCCACGGTCGGAACCAGCTGCTGGGTGACGACGCCTGCGAGCGACGACGCCAGCTGGATGCGGATCTGTTCCTGCTGGTTCGGGGGGAACACGTCGATCACCCGGTCGATCGTGGAAGGGGCGTCCTGGGTGTGGAGCGTCGCGAGCACGAGATGGCCCGTCTCTGCCGCCGTGATCGCGGTCGAGATGGTCTCGAGGTCGCGCATCTCGCCCACGAAGATGACGTCGGGGTCCTGGCGCAGCGCTCGTCGCAGCGCCTCGGCGAACGACTTCGTGTCCTCGCCGACCTCGCGCTGGGTCACGATGGAGCGCTTGTGCTCGTGGATGAACTCGATGGGGTCCTCGACGGTCACCACGTGCAGCGGCCTCGTGCGGTTGATGACGTCGATCAGCGCGGCGAGGGTGGTCGACTTGCCCGAACCGGTGGGCCCGGTCACGAGCACGAGGCCGCGGCGGAGCTGCGCAAAGGTGAGGACCGTGTCGGGTAGGCCGAGGGTCTCGAGCGCGGGCACCTGGTTCGGGATCGGCCGGAGGGCGACCGCGACCGTCCCGCGCTGGAGGCACACGTTGACGCGGAACCTTCCGACGCCGGCGATCTCGTGGGAGGTGTCGAGCTCGTGGTCGGCTTCGAACTGCTCGCGCTGGCCCTGAGTGAGGATGCCGTAGACGAGGTTGCGCAACGTCTCGTGGTCGATCCTCCCCACCTCTTCCATCGGCCGCAGCGCGCCGTGCACGCGCAGGGTCGGCGGCATGGACGCGGTCAGGTGGACGTCGGAGGCCCCGAGCCGCACCGCATGACGGAGGAGGTCGTCCACGTGCAAGGGCAGCGGCCTGTCGGCGACCGTGGAGATGACACCGGGGACGACCATCCCGTTGAGCCCGTCGAGCCCGTTCGCGGAGATGTCGGTCATGCGACCACCCTCAGGACTTCCTCCAGGGTCGTGTAACCGGCGATCGCCTTGAGCAGGCCGTCCTGGCGCAACGTCCTCATGCCCTGCTCCACCGCTTGGCGTTCCATGGCGAGGATCGAGCGCTGCTCGATGATCATCCGTTGGATCTCCTCGGTCATCAGCATCACCTCGCCGAGGAGCATCCGTCCGTAGTACCCGGTGTTGCTGCAGGTGCGGCAGCCGTTCGCGCGATAAAGGCGCGACACGTCGAGCCCTTCGAGGTCCGTTTCCTTGTAGCCGGCGGCGTAGAAGTCAGCGAGTGACGCGTCGAAGGGCGTCTTGCACCGGTCGCAGAGGACCCGCGCGAGCCGCTGGGTGAGGACGCCGCTCACCGCGGAGGTCACCAGGAACGGTTCGATCCCCATCTCGGTCAGTCGAAGCGGCGTTCCTGCCGCAGTGTTCGTGTGCAGCGTCGAGAGCACGAGGTGCCCCGACAGCGCGGCCTCCATGGCGATCGTCGCGGTCTCGATGTCACGGATCTCCCCCACCAAGATGATGTCGGGGTCCGCCCGCAGGATCGAGCGCAACGCGGTCGAAAAGTGCATCCCCACCTTCGAATTGATCTGGACCTGGGTGATCCCTGCGATCTGGTACTCGACGGGGTCCTCCACGGTCACCACCGACTTCTCCGGCGACATGACCTCATGGAGGGTCGCGTAGAGCGTGGTCGTCTTCCCGGCGCCGGTCGGCCCGGTCACGAGGAGGACCCCGTACGGCTGGTCGTAGGCCTGCGCGTACCGCGCGAGGGTGTCCGGGAAGAAACCGAGGTCCGAGAGCCGGCGGATGCCCGCGGACTTGTCGAGGAGCCGCATGACGCACGACTCGCCGTAGAGCGACGGGATGACGGCAAGCCGCAGGTCGATCTGACGGTCGCCTACCGACACCGAGACGCGCCCTTCCTGGGGCACTCGGTGCTCGGTGATGTCCATCTCCCCGAGGACCTTCAGCCGGCTGATGACCGCGGCGTGGATCGCGGGCGATGCCGAGCTCGCATCGTGCATCACCCCGTCGATCCGGAAGCGGATCCGGAGTCGCTTCGGCGTCGGCTCGATGTGGATGTCCGACGCCCGCTGGTTGAGCGCCTGGAGGATCAGGACGTTCACGTACCGGACGATGGGCGCGTCTTCGACGACCGACTGGAGGCTCTCGAGCTCGAAGCCGGCCGTGTCCGGCGCCGCACGGCCCGCCGCGTGCTGGGCGGCGGCCTGCACGTCGGAGTCCGGCTCGTGGATGCGGCGCAGGTGCACGTCGATCTGCGCACGCGTCGCGACCACCTGGCGAAAATTGCGTCCGAGGATGCTACGAAGATCGTCCAAGGCGAAGACGTCGGTCGGATCTGCCATCGCGATGACCGGCACGCCCCCGTCGAAGCCGATCGCAAGGACCATGTGGCGGCGCGCGACCGCCTCGGGGATCAGTGCCGCAGCGGCGGGATCCGGCGTCGCCGCCGCGAGGTCGACGAATGGCAAGCCGGCCTCGCGAGCCATCACCTGGACCAGGTCGTCCTCGGCCACGAGGCGCTCACCGAGCAGGTAGCGCGTCAGAGACTCTCCGAGCGCTTCGTGGTCGCGCACCGCCCGTGCCATGTCCTGGGCCGTCACCCGACCGCTCGCGACCAACGCGCGGGCGAGCGGCGGCCAACCTCCGTCGCCAGCCGACCCGCTGGCGGCGCCCAGTGGGGCGCCGCCAGTCAGGCCGGTGGCGTCGTCCGCCTCACCGCTTGGGGAGCCTGAGCCGGGGAGCGGCGAGGGCGGCGACGAGCGTGGCGGCGCGGGTGGAAAGCCAGGCACCGGCACGAAAGGAAGGGAAGAGACGCTCTGGGGTGCGATCGGCGGGAGCGGCGCGAACGGGGGCGGCGGAGGCGGGGGTGGCGCAACGGGAGGTGGCGCCTGGAGGAGCGGCGCGGGCGAAGGTGGCGCAACGGGAGGTGGCGCCTCCACCTGCGGCTGCGCACTGTCCTCGCGGACTGGCTGCCAAGCGATGGGGGGCGAGACGTCGGGAGGTCCGGGAGCAGGTCCTCCTCCTGGCACGCCGGGCGCCGGAGGTGGGGCGCTGCGACGCGCCGTTCGCTCCCAGTGGCCCTGGTGCTGGACGCGGCGTCGACCGTGCCGCACCGAGCCCTCGCCGTAGAGCTGCACGAGCGCGGCAGCCACCTGCGCAGCCGGAGCCACCACCGCCACCACTTCGCCGCGGGTCGCCGCACGCAACGCGTCGAGCGCGAGCCGCCCTGCGGGCGTCGCGACCGCGACGACCGTCACGTTGCCCCGGCGCTCGATCGGCACCGCTCGCTCACGGCGAGCCACCTCTTCGGGAAGGAGCGAGGCCGCTCCTGGCGCGAAGCCGGTCCGCGACAGGTCGACGTAGCAGAACCCGAGCTGCTCCGAGCGCTCCTGCGCCGACTCCTCGGCTTCGTTTGTCATCCCCTGTCCCCTGGCTCAGCCGAGCTGCGCCGCTGAGGACAGGCGCGAACACGTGGAGCAAACTTCAAAGCACGCCGTCCGACCACGCGTGCCGCACCGCTCCCCTCGTGTTCCCCATCCCACGGCCGCTCCGCAGACGAAGTGCCATGACGAGCCTACTCGCGTTTGGCTGAAAGTGGAAGCCCTTGCACAAGGCGCCGACGCGCGAGGATCGCGTCCCGCGCCGACCCCGGCACTACAGTCCGGCCACGGTGGGCTCGGGCGAGACGGCGCAGCTTCTCACGATCCTCGTGAGCGGGGTGGTGGGTCTCGTGGTCGGGTCGTTCCTGAACGTCGTCGCCTACCGCCTCCCTCGGAAGATGTCGATCGTCGAACCGCCCTCGCACTGCCCGTCCTGCGGGACCCGCCTCGGACTCATCGACCTCGTGCCGGTGGCGTCATGGCTGTGGATCCGCGGACGGTGCCGCCACTGCCACGCGCATGTCTCCCCGCGCTACCCGCTCGTGGCGCTCTCGACGGGGCTGCTCTGCGCGGCTGCTGCAGGTGCGCTCGGATCCTTCTGGCCGGTCCTGTCGGTCGCAGGGATCCTCGTTTGCGCGCTCGCGGCGTCGATCGTGGACACCGACGGCGGGACGATCCCGGTCGTGCTCGCGGTCGTCGGCGCGCTCGGCTCGGTCTCCCTCCTGCCGATCGCCGTCGTCCTCGGCCACACCGACCGGCTCCCTTGGGCCGGGCTCGGTGCGGCGCTCGGCTTCCTCGGTGCCTTCGTCGGCGACCGAGCGGCCGAGCCGCAGCGCTGGACCAGGCTCACGCTGCTCACCTGCCTCGCCTGGACTGCAGGGTGGCTGTGGCCGGGAGGCGGAGCATTCGTCGCTGCATGGATCGTCGTCGCGACGGCGGCGACGGGTCTTGGGACCGCGAAGCGCGCGCCGTTCGTCATCCTCGCCGCTGGCTCGGTCCTGGCTGTGCTGGCGTCGGCGCTGATCAGCCGACCCTGATCCCGGGCGCCGTCGGGGAGGTCGTCACCCTCGCCCGGTCCGGACGAGCCCTCTGCGCTCGAGCGTGACCCGAAGGTCGTGAGGGTTCGTCGCCATCTCCAGCGCCTCTGTCAAGGTGATGAGCCCGGCCTCGAGGTGGGACGCGAGGCTCTGGTCGAAGGTTTGCATCCCGTAGTAGGCGCCCTCGGCGATGATGTCCGTGATGTCGCTCGTGTGCTCGACGTCCTCGATGCACTGACGGATCCGTCCGTTCACGATCATGAGCTCCACGGCGGGCACGCGGCCATTGCCATCCGCGCGTCGTACGAGACGCTGCGCGACCGTGCCGCGCAGCGACCCGGCAAGCGAGGTGCGGACCTGCTGCTGCTGGTGAGGGGGGAAGAAGTCCACCACGCGCGAGACCGTCTCGGTGGCGTCGATCGTGTGGAGCGTCGAGAGGACGAGGTGGCCGGTCTCAGCGGCGGTGAGCGCCGCGGAGGTGGTCTCCATGTCCCGCATCTCGCCCACGAAGATCACGTCAGGATCTTGGCGGAGGACGACTCGCATCGCCGCGTGGAACGAGTCCGTGTCGAAGCCGACCTCACGCTGGCTGATCGACGCGAGCACGTCGGAGTGCAGGTACTCGATCGGGTCCTCGATCGTGATGATGTGGCAGGACCGTATGCGGTTGATGTGGTCGATCATCGCGGCGAGCGTCGTCGTCTTGCCCGAGCCCGTCGGCCCGGTGACCAGCACGAGACCGCGCCGTTCCTCGGCGAGCTTGGCGACAGCGGGCGGAAGGCCTAGATCCTCGAGCGAGCCCGGATTGGCCCGCACCGCGCGGAAGGCGAGCGCGACCGAGCTTCGCTGGTAGTAGGCGTTCACGCGGAACCGTCCGACACCGGGCACCGAGTACGCGAAGTCCGCCTCGCGGTGCCGGTCGAACTGGGTCGCCACCTCTGCGGGCATGATCGCCCGCGCGAGCGCCTGCGTGTCGGCATGGGTGCTGGTGGGCTCGCTGGAGACTTGGCGCAGCTCCCCGTCGATCCGCACCCATGGCCGCACGCCGGCTTTCAGGTGCAGGTCCGAGCCATCCCACTGGGCCAGCAGGGAGAGGAGACGGTCGAGGTCGCGCCGGTCCACCGCCAGG
>JAJYMD010000339.1:0-2347 GCA_021787255.1 Actinomycetes bacterium
GGCCGCCGGGTGCGGCGAGCGGTCGCTGCAACGGGTCTGGCGGGCGAGCGCCGCCGCGTCCGGGGTCACCCTTCTGGTGGAATTTCGCGCGGGGAGAACACCTCGCCCCGGGATGAGGAGTACCGCCTCGCTCAGGCGCCGGCGCCGGCCTCGGCCAGCTCGGACTCGACGAGGGAGAGCTGGGCGGAGACCGAGAGCTCGTCGGCCAGGCGCCAGGCGGGCCATCCGGCCACGGCCTCTCGGAGCGCGTCGAGATCGGCGATCCCGTGCACGACGGGGATCCCCGCCTCCAAGAGGCCGATCGCCGAGCGCTCGGGGAGGTCCCATCCGACGACGGCGTCGGGCGCCGGCGCGCTCGCGACGATCGCGTCCACGTCGCGTGCGCAGGAGGCGACGACGACGACCCGTGCGCCCTCGGGTGCGGCGCCGGGCAGGCAGAGCTCGGCGCCGAGCACGTAGGCGACCTCGAGAGCCCTCGGGTGCCCATCGACCACGTAGATCCGCTCCGCCACCACAGCCCCCTCAGGCGAGCCCGACGACCCCGTTGGCCGTCATCCGCTCGATGAGCGCCCTCGACGCTCGCTGGACCGCCTGGAACCCGCCCTTCCTCGTCCAGGTGTAGAGGTCCTCGTGGGTCACCTTGCCGTCGCTCAGCACGTTGCGGTCCACCTCCATGATCGCGCTCACCCGGTGTTGGCCCATCTCTGGCGCCGAGAGGTAGACGACGAGGTCGACCGCGCTCGCGATCAGGCTTGCGACGTAGATGGGCTGTGGGTGGCTCGCGTGCTTGAGCGCCAGGAGCTTCAGCTTCTCGATCGCGTCGTAGGGGCCGTTGGCGTGCACCGAGGTGAACCCGGGCGTGCCCGAGTTGAACGCCTCGAGCAGGTCGAGCGCCTCGGCCTTGCGCACCTCGCCGACGATGATCCGGTCGGGGCGCATGCGCATCGCCTCTTCGACGAGCGAGCCGAGCCCGACCGGCGAGTACGATCCGCCCTGGAACAGGTCGTCTGCGTGCGCACCGATCCACGCGCACAGGCCCTCGAAGCTGAAGTGCTCGGAGGCCTGGGGCCCGTAGTTGCGGACGGTCTCCGCCGCCCACAGCGCCCCCTGGGTGACGAGCAGCGACGGGTCGACACGTGCGCTCGCTCGCACCGCGCGCGAGTACATGTAGCGCACATCGGCCTGGGGCAGGTTCAGCTCGTTGGCCTCCTCTTGGACGACGATGAGCGCCTCTGCGGGGTCGCAGAGCGAGGCCAGGGCGTTGATGAGGGTGGTCTTCCCCGCGCCGCCGCAGCCCGCCACGACGATGCGCAGCCCGCCGGCGACCGCGGTCGCGAGGAACGCGGCCATCTCCTCCGAGAGCGTCTCGGCGGCGACCATGTCTGCGATCGTGATGCTCTCGGTCTGCTGCTTGGCGATCGTGACGGTGACCCGCTCGGCGACCGGCGGGCAGATGACGTGCACGCGGGCGCGCACCGTCTCGGAGAGGTACGAGGCCTCGATCCGCCAGGTGTAGCCGTCGATCCGCTCGGGCGAGCCGCACTGCTCCAAGAGCGCGTTCACCCACGACACCAGCTCCTCTTCGCTCGAGAAGGCCTGCTCTTGGAGCGCAAGGCGCCCGCCTTGCTTCACGAACCACTGGTCCTTCCCGATGAAGTGCAGTTCGGTGGTCGAGGGGTCGTCGAGGAGCTCCCTCGCCTTGACTGCAGCCTGCGAGATGCGCATCATCGCCACGTCCGGGTTATCGGCAGCCGCGCTGGCGCCGCTCACCGGCTACCCGGCCGAACGGTGGGCGCTGCTGCCGTGGCGCCGGCAGATCCGGCGGCGGTCAAGGGTGCACGGCGTCCTGCCATGCTCGAGCCCATGAGCAACTTCACGCTCAATCGCGCCGCATTCGCGGCTGCCATTCGGGGCGCCGCAGAGTGCGACGACGTCGACCAGGCAAGCCTGGACGACTTCGCGGAGAGCTCCAGCGAGGCCATCAGCACCCTGGTCTCCCTGGCCCAGGATGCCGGGGCCGTCGAGCCTCCCGAGGACCTTGCCGCGCTCGACCTCGAGATCGTGGTGTACGCCCACGACGACGAGTACGACGACAACCTGATGGTCGCGGTCCGGCCCAGGATGGTTCGAGCGTCGACGGTCCCGTCGTTCCTCCGGACCACGCAGGTCGCGACGATGGTGAACGAGACGCGCGACTATGTGCCTCGGGGCGCCTCAGGCGAGCGCGCACACGGCGTCGACGCGCTCGCTGCTGTCGTCGAGATGGTGCTCGAGGACGCCAACGGCACGCTGCCGGACATTCGGGCGGGCGTTGCCGGGTGGACGGGCTCGGGGGGCGTCCCGCCCG
>JAJYMD010000339.1:2357-9287 GCA_021787255.1 Actinomycetes bacterium
CGAGAGTGCCCGGCAAGATGCCGTGGCACTCGACCGCATCGCGGGGATCCTGCGCGACCCCGAGTGGGGGGTCGGCATGCTCGAGGACATCGCCGAAGCGGTGGTCTCGAGCGGACGGAGCCTCGAGAACCCGACCGCCGCGTCCACCTGGACGCGCCACTGAGACCGTGGCCGGTCGCCTGGACGTCAGGCGACCGGCCACCTCGTCGCCTGCCGAGGCGTCTGCGCAGGATGCGTAGCGGGCGCGTGTGCGGGTTCCCCCACGACGAGGGCTGCCCGAGAGATCGAGACGCGAACGGCTCGGTGGGGTCGACGCGACTGGTGCCGGGGCCGAGCGCCTCGTGGGCACCGGGACCGACGACCCGGTAGCTCGGACAGAGAGCCGCAGCTGGTCCACCAAGAAAGAAGGGGAGCCCGCCGACGCGTAGGGACGCTACCGGCCCGGCGGCGTGGTGGGCGGAAGCCCACCGCCTCAGTCGCTTGGACCGAGGCGGTAGGCCTCCTTCACGATCGCACGGGGGAAGCGCCAGAAGAGCGCCTCCCCGAAGCTCTCGCGCACGCGGTAGGCCGGGGTGAAGCCCCAGCGCTCGGCGACGTGGGGCGCCAAGAGCCCCTCGGCGCCGCGCTCGAGCGCGACGAGCTGTGCGAAGAGCGACGAGTCGTCGACCTCGAGCGTGTAGCGCGTGCGCGCCCGCTTGGGGTCCACGGCGTCGAGCTCCCCCACCAAGGGGAGCGCGTCGCCTGTGGCCCAGGCGCAGATCGCGTCGAAGAACGCGTCGCGCCGCTGCGAGCTGAGTGCGGCGCGCATGTGCGCCAACACCCGCTCGGTCCAGGTGCCCTCCTCGACGTCCGCGAGGAGCCAGCCGTGGCGTTGGGCGACCGAGACGACGACGTCGACCGGCCACGCGGCGAACGCCACCGGGCGGACCCATCGAGAGGCCGTCTTGCCGCGCTCTGCCCATTCCCCGGCGTGGGCCGACCCCTTGACGGGAAAGTTGAGCGCGAAGCGCGCCGCGTGGCGCCTCGAAAAGAGCGCGAGGAAGCCGATGACCTCGCTGCGCCCGAGAGCGGCGCCGACCGGCAACGACCCGGCGGCGAGGCAGTCGTGGGCGACCACCCGCAGCGCCTCCTCGTAACGGAGCTGGCGCCACAAGCGGGCGAGCCCGGCGTCCCACAGAGGGCTGCCGGTCTCGTCGACCGCTGCACCAGGGTTCTCCCGGCGGTACGACCACCGGCAGAGCACCGGGTCAGAGGCGATCTCCGAGTACACGACGTCGCCCGAGACGAGCAGGGCCTGAAGCCGGCACAGCCGCGCGAAGTCCGGATCGGAGTCCTTCTGTGCGGCCGTGGCCCTCGCGCGCGCCAATGCAACGGCGGCGAGCTTCGACAGCTCGACGCCGCTCGACATGATCCGCGTCGCGTCGTCCACCGACACGAGCGCGGCGTCGACGTGGCGCACCGGCCCTGCACCCCCGAACAGCGGCTCGACCCCGCTCGGTGCGACCTGGACGGCTCGCGGCGAGCCGCGGCCGCCTGCGGCGGCCTGGGCGGCGAGCTTCGCCGCCCTGCGCACCCATCCGGCGACGTCCTCTGGGCCGAGCCCGGCGGGCCAGGACGAAGATGCCCCGAGCGCGAGCTCGAGGCAGGCCGTCACCTCCCGCACAGACGGGAACGCTCGGGCCCTCTGGCCGCCGCACCCCATGGAGTCGAGAGCCTCGACCACGCGTCGACGCGCGGCGCGTCGTCGAGCGTCGCTCACCGAGCGCGTCGGCGTCACGAGACGCGGGGTCTCTACGTGCCCTTGCACCAAGGAACGCCCGATCTCGTCGAACGAGCGCTCCCCTCGAAGCGACCTGGAGGTCGCCCTCGTGGCGAAGCCGCTCCGGAACAGCGAGCGGCCTGCGATCTCATCGAGGCTTCGAGACGGCGAGCCATCGGCACGCACGCGCGAAACCTCCACTTGGCGGAAGAATTTGCTCGCCATACGACGAGCATGGCCGGTACCGCGGCTCGGTCCCTCAGATCGCGTGGACGAAGTCGAGCATCGAGGGGCCCAAGAACACGAGGAACATCGCGGGGAGGTAGAAGACCACGATCGGGAAGAGGAGCTTCACGCTCAGCGCGTGGATGTCCTTTTGGACCTCCTGGACGAGCGCCGTGCGCACCCTGGTGGCCTGGGCGCCGAGCGCATCGGCGTACTGCACGGCGCCGAAGCGCGTCGCGGTCCGCACGTTCATCGCCAGCTCCTCGAGCTCGGGCACCGCGGTGCGCTGGGCGAGCTCGAGGAGCGCCATCTCCTCGTCGAGCCCGACGCTCACCTGGCGTTCGACGGCCGCCACCTCCTGGCCGAGGGGGCCGGAGAGCTTCTGTGCCGCGAGCGTGAACCCCGAGCGTGGCGTGCCGCCGGCTTCGGCGTTCAAGACGAGCAGGTCCAAGAGCCCCGGGACGCCCCGCTTGATCTCCGCGACCCTCTCGGCGGCCATCCGGCGCACCACGAGGCGCGGGAGCACGAGGGCCACCACGCCCAGGAGTGCGCCCACGTACCACCACCCCGGCGCGACCGCGACCGCCACGTACGTCGCCACGGCGCCGATGCCGACCCCGCCGAGCACGGAGAGCGAGTCGAGCTGCACCCCGGTCATCCCCCAGGGCCGCCCCGCCTGGTTGAGCAGGCGGTCGAGCTTGGCCGAGCGCGACGTCTCGGTGCTCACGAGGTGTGCGACCAACGAGGAGTGCGGCTGGAGGCGCTGGGTGATGATCGCCCCGATGCGCAACGTGAGCGGCACCCCGGTGGCAGGCGTCCACGCGAGGGGGTTGACCGCCCGGGCTGGGTCGTCCTCCTCGAAGCCACCCGTCCCGAGGGGGCTGGGCCGTGTGGCGCGCCCATGTGCGATGCCCGTCACGAGCAGGAACACCGCGAGCGCCCCGGTGAGGGCGATGAAGGGGATGGACTCGAGGCCGTGCAGCACCTCAGACCTCCTTTGAGAGCGAGCGGGTCATCCGGGCGATCACGAACGTGCCGATGATCCACAGCGCGGCTGCGCTCACGAACATGAAGAAGCCGGTCGCGGTCGTAAAGAGCAGCTTCACCGTCGCAGGCGAGGCGATCCACACGAGGAAGATCATGGCGATGGGGCCCGCGCTCGCCACGTAGCGCGTGATCTGCACCTCCGCCAGCAGCGCGCGCATCTCGCCGCGAAGCGAGATGTGCGAGGCGACCGACCCGGCGAGCTTGTCGAGGAGCGTCGCGAGGTCGCCGCCCTTCTCGGAGTGGACCTCGATCGCGGTCACCATGTAGCTGAACTCACGTGACCCGAGCCGATGCGCCGCGTAGGCGAGCGCCTCGGCGAGAGGGACCCCCACCTTGTACTGGCGCACGACGAGCGCGAGCTCGGGGCCAAGCGGCGGGCCGACGGTGCGGGCGGCCTCCTCGAGCGCCGAGTCGGCCCGCCGGCCCGCCGCGAGCATCCCCGAGATCGTGACGAGCACGCGCGCGAGCTGCTCGTCGACGAGCCGCTTGCGCCTGAGCGCGGAGAGCCGCACCCCGAAGAAGACCGCTGCGGTGGCGAGGATCGGCCCCAACAGGACGCCGGCGACGACCTTCGCGCTCATGAGCGCGAAGGCCACGGCCAGGACCAAGGACGCGACGACCCACAGGCCGGCGAGCTCCCGGGCGCTCAGGTTCCACCCCGCGGCGACGAGCGCGTCCTCGAGGCGCGTCTCCAGGCCGACGTGCCCCGTCGCACCCCCGGCGTGGCGGCTCCCGGCGTCGTCGCGAGCGTCGAGCACCTCGGCAAGGCGGCTCAGTTCGTGGCGGCGCAAGAGCGCCCCCCAGACCAAGAGCAGCACCCCCGCCCCGCCGCACACACCTGCAAGGACCGCAACAACGTTCATCGGAGAACTCCTTGGTCGCGCATACGGGCGAGCGCACGGCTCTCGGGAAGGGTCGCAGTGACCTCCCAGCGCTCGGGGCCCGAGGACGATTCGGGGATCCAGCGTGCGACCTCGGAGACGACCGGGATCGCGGCACTCGAATCGGGGGTCGGGTCCACGAACGCGACCGACTCGACCCGGCGGCGCTTGCCGCGGCGCCGGAGGAACACGACCGCGTGGATCGCATCGAGGACGTCGCGGCGCGCCTCCAAGAACGGGACCTCGCCGGTTCTCGAGCACAGCTTGGGGAGCCGCTCGGTGATCGCGTAGGCGATTGTCTGCGCGTGCAGGGTCGAGAGCCCGCCGTCGTGCCCCGAGCTCAGCGCGTCGAGCAGGTCGATCGCCTCGCTGCCGCGCACCTCGCCGACGACGATGCGGTCGGGGCGCATCCGCAGCGCGTTCTCGAGCAGGCCTCGGATGCTCACGTCTTCGACCTGCGCCGAGCCGGTCTCCTTCGTGACGAGGGGCGTGACCCAGCGCAGGTGCTGCCCGAGGGCGAGCTCGTCGGTGTCTTCGATCGTGACGATGTACTCGTCTTGGGGGATCTCCATCGCGATCGCGCGCAGGAACGACGTCTTGCCCGTCGAGGTGCCCCCGACCAGCAGCGTGTTGACCTTGCCCCGGACCATCGCCCGGAGCAGGTCGGCGACCTCCTCTGACAGCGAGCCGAACGAGACCATCTGGGAGAGGTCCCAGTGCACGATGGGGAACTTGCGGATGGTGACGACCGGACCCGACGGGCACAACGGCGGCAGGATGACGTTCACGCGGCTGCCGTCGGGGAGCGACGCGCTCACCTTCGCGCTGGACTCGTCGACGCTGCGCCCCGAGATGCCGACCAGGCGCTGGGCGACCAGGCGGATCTGCTCGTCGGAGCGGAACGCGACGTCGGTCTCTTGGAGCCTGCCGTGGCGCTCGACGAGGACCGGCTCGGTCCAACGGGCGATCACCTCCATGACCTCGGGATCGAGCAGGAGGCTCTCGATCGGACCCGCGCCGCAGATGTCGTTGACCGCAGCGCTCACCAGCTCGTCGACCTGTGCCTGGGAGAGCGCATGGGTCCCCGCGAGATCCGGAGCGAGGAGCCGGGCGGTGCGCTCGACGACCTCGCGCTGGGAGCGGACGACCTCGGGATCACCACTCGGCACGATGACGAGGTCGCCGCTCTCCTCGACGATGTGGTCCTGGACGCTGCGCACGAACTGGTCCACGCTCGCGGCGTCGAGCGGTTCGTGCGCGACGGCGCCGTCTCGCAGCGCCCAGCCGGCCTTGATGCGCTCTTCGAGGACCGGGTCCTCCTCGCCCTCCTGACCCGCAGCAAGCGTCCTGGCGAGCGAGGCGAGCGACCCGGCGTCCCCTGCGCCCGGCGTCTTCGGCCAAGCCGGGTGGGGCTTCGGTTGAGAAGGCGTGCCGCCAGGGTCCCCGGCGTCCGGCTGCTCGCGCACCAAGGTCGCGAGCGCCCGCAGGCTCGGCGCCCCGGGGCCCTGGACACGACCGGCCCGGGGGTGAGGGCCGTCCTTGTCGAAAGGCTCGTCGGGACTGCGCGTGTCGTCCATCGCCGTCACCGCGGCGAGCTCAGACGCTGCAGGACGCTCGAGTTGGCGACGAGCCAGCGCTTGAGGCCGCCAGGCTCCCTTCCCCGGCGCGTCCCGGCTGTGCCAGTTCCCCGGCGTCGACGTGACGACGTGCGAGGGCCCGGCGCCGTGTCGGCGTGCGTGGCGGCGGCGGAGAGCTGAAGGCGGGGCAGGAACCCCGAGATGATGTCGTCGACCGCCTGGGTCATCTGGGGGTCGCCGCGCAGCACCAACAGGTCGCTTCGGTTGGCGGCGGTGCGGTACTCGACCGAGCGCAGCGGGATCTGCGCGACGATCGGGTAGTCGGGCAGGAAGGTCGACACGGTGCGCAGGGTGATCGCGGCCTTGGGGTCCGCGAGGTCGAGGTGCTGGTTCAAGACGATCCCGATGCGGTCCTTCGGGACGGCGAGGTGCTTCTCGCTCGTCACCATCGCGAGGCTCTGGCGCAGGTTCCCGAGCGCCGCGCGCTCGTTCTCGACGACGACGCACACCTTGTCGGCGCGCACGAGGGCGAAGGAGCGCCCGAGGGGCTCTTTGAGCCCGGCGGGGCAGTCGATGACCACGACCGTGAACAGCTGGCGCAGCTCGCGCAGCAGCTTGTCGTAGGTGGCTGGGCCGAGGAGGTGGTCGTCGGTCGCCTGCTGGGAGCGGCGCGGGGCGAGCACCATCCAAAAGTCCCCACCGCGCCGGTGCTGTGGCAGGTTCTCGGCGAGCCACGCCTGGCTGAGGCGAGGCTGGGCCAGGATGTCGAGGATCGTCGGGGGGAGCCCGCGGTGCAGCTCGTCGGCACTGAACGCACGCAGGTACACGTCGCCCGAGGTGATGTCGGCGTCGATCACGCACGTCGGGACCCCGAGCATCGAAAGGCGCGCCGCGAGCTCCAAGGAGACGGTCGTCTTGCCCGACCCGCCCTTGGAGCTCCAGCACGCGATGACCTCGCAGTGCTGGAGGTGGGCGGGGTCGCCCTGCGACCCAGGAGCGTGAGGAGCACGCAGCATCCTGTCGATCGGGGCGACGACGGCGGGGGCGACGACGGCGCTCGGACCCGCCATCCACGTGTCCAAGGGGGGCGGCGCCTGAGGGACCGCCTGGGCCGGCGGGCCGGAGACAGCCCCCTCCGCAGCTGCACCAGGCCAGATGGGGCGGTCCTCGTCCTCGGCGCCGGCCCACTGGTCGAGCTCGGCGCGGGCGAAGAAGCCCCCGTCGGTCCCGGGCTCGGGCGCCGGTTCGGGGCGCGGTGTGCTGAACGCCGCCGGCGCAGCGAGCGAGGGGGGGGTGAGCGTGCGGGCGGGGGCGCTGAAGGCCGCAGGCGGCGGAACCTCCCAGCCGTTCGAGCGCGCGCTCGAGCCGTTCGACGCGACGGCCGAGCCGGGGACAGGCGGGTGCTCGCCGGTGTCGTAGGCGTCCGGGCCGAGGAGCTCTG
>JAJYMD010000335.1 GCA_021787255.1 Actinomycetes bacterium
TTGGACGACCGCCGGCGGCCCGTCGGCGATGACGCGCCCTTGGTTCATGACCGTGACCGAGTCGGCCACTCCCATGACGAGCGCCATGTTGTGGTCGACCACCAAGAGGGTGAGCCCCGCCCTCCGCACGGCGAGGAGCATGGCACCCAGCTCCAGGGTCTCCGCGTCGTTCATGCCGGCACCCGGCTCGTCCAACAGCAGCAGGTCCGCCCCGGACATGAGCGCTCGCGCGAGGTCGAGGTACTTCTGCGCCGCCAGCGGCAGGATGTGCGCGGGCTTGTCGGCCACATCGGACAACCCCACGACCTCGAGGATCGCCCTTGCCCGATTCGCCATGCGCTTCTCCTCGCGAACCGTCTTCGGCAGCCACAGCCCCTGGGCCAGGTACCCCGAGCGACCGAACCGATGGCCGCCGACGAGCACGTTCTCCAGGACCGTCAACCCCGGGAACACGCGGGACGTCTGGAAGGTGCGAAAGAGCCCGCGTCGAGCAACTAGGTCCGGCCGCAACCTGCTGATGTCCTCCCCGTAGAGCTCGACGCGTCCCGCGTCCGCCCGGTAGAGATTGGTCACCAGGTTGAAGAGCGTCGACTTGCCCGCGCCGTTCGGCCCGATGAGCGCGGTGATGGAACCGGTGGGCACCTCCAGGCTGACGTCGTCGACCGCCAGGACGCCGCCGAAGGCCTTGCTCACGCCTTCGACCCGCAACGCCGGGGGCACTGCCGCCCCGTCTTGTCCTCGCGGGGACGGCCTGGTGCTCGCGCGGGGCTCGTCCTCGGGACGCTGCGGGGGCGTGGGGGCAGCGGGGGCGCCGTTGCCGCTCCGGCCGTTCGTGGCCACGGGAACGAGCGGGCGCGTCTCCCCCGCGACCGGTCCGCGCCCGTGCATGCCGCCCGATCCGTCTCTTCCTGCGGCTCGGTCGTCAGCCGGCGGGCGGGCCGCCGCCGCGGTCGGCGCAGCCCCCGGGGCCTGGTTCACCGCCGTCCTGGCGACCGACGCCACGACTGCCATCGCTCCCGCCGGGGACGCGACAGGCGCGCTCGCGGCCGGGACGGCCAACTGCAGCGCCGGCTCGGCACCCCGGGAGCCGCCGGCGCGCCCCCGGCCCCGGCGCAGCAACCCGGCGGCGCTGCGAAACGCGGTCAGCACGCCGCCGTAGAGCCCGGTCGGCAGGTAGCGGAGGAAGACCACGAGCAGTGCGCCATCCACCAGGGGCTGGTAGTTCTGCAGGCCCTGCAGGACCTGGGGAAAGAACGTGAGCAGCGCCGTGCCGATCAGCGGTCCGGCGAGGGTGCCGCTGCCGCCGACCACGAGCATGGTGATCAGCTCCAGCGACACGGACGACCCCACCATGCTCGGGGCCAAATAATGGAAGAAGCAGGCGTACAACGTGCCTGCGACCGACGCCATGACGGCACTGATCACGAAGACGACGACCTTGTTCCTCACGAGGTTCAGCCCCAGGCTGCGGCTTCCCACGTCGTCGCTGTGCATGGCCCACAGCATTCGGCCGCGGTTCGACCGGAGGATGTTGGCGGTCACGAGGAGCGCCACGCCCACGAGGATCCAGATGAGGAAGTAGAAGTGCGTGTTTGTGCCGAATGTGAACCCGTCCACGCTGAAACTGGGTATGCCGGAGAACCCGGAGGGTCCGCCGGTGAAGGAGAAGCCGTCGGCGAGCACCTGGACGAGGATCCCGAACGCGAGCGTCACGATCGCCAGGTACATGCCCCGCACCCGACTGCCGGCAAGGCCCAGGACCATCGCGGCTGCCGCCGAGACGACGACGCCGGCCAGCAGGGCGAGGATGGGCGACCAGCCGTGCTGGACGATGAGCACGGACGACGTGTAGCCGCCGACCGCCATGAAGGCCGCCTGGCCCAGGCTCACCTGGCCGGCCACGCCCGTGAGCAACCCCAGCCCCACGATGGTGAGGCAGAAGATCCCGGTGATGTCGATCGCGCGCATGTCGCCGGACACGACCGTGAGGTACGGCAGCACGATCATCACCGCCACCACGGCAGCGATGCCGATGCGGCTGCTGCGCGTCGTCATCCGCTGGGGGATCACGATGCGGTCGCCCCGCGTCTCCGCCACGTCGGCCCTGGCGCCGCGGACCCTGCCGAGCAGCCCCTGGGGACGCCAGATCAGCATGAGGATGAGGAGCACGAGGCTGATCGCCGTTCCGAACAGGTTCGACACGTAACCGGCGACGAGCGCCTCCACGACCCCGAGGACGAGCCCGCCGGCCCCTGCTCCGAAGATGGTCCCCAAGCCCCCCAGGGTGACCGCGATCACACCGAAGTTCGTGTAGGAGGCCATCGACCCGAATGTGAGCGAGGTCATCGGGATGATGACGGCACCTGCCACCACCCCGAGCGCCGCGCTGACGCAGAAGGCCAGGAGAACGGTGCGGTCGGTGCTGATGCCCATGAGGCGCGTCGCCTGCCGGTTCTCCGCGGTCGCCCTGAAGGCGGTGCCGACCTTGGTCTTTTTCAAGAACAACCAGATGCCGATCACGCACACCACGGCGACGGCAGCTACCCAGATGTCCTGGGTGGCAATGAACACGCCGCCGACGCTGTAGGGCGTGGCGCCGCTGAACGGCGGCAACGTGTACGGTGTGCTGCCCCAGATGAGGAATGCCACCCCCTCGTAGGCCGTGAGCATGCCGCCCAGCAGCATGAGCAGGTTCGTGTGGGAGATGCGCGTCGTGGCAGGACGGATGATCAGCCACTCCACGGCGGCCATCGCCGCCGTCATGATCGCCAGCGACAGCACGAAGGCGACCACCATGGGGAGCTTGCCGTCGACCCGCAGGCTGTACATGACGAGCGCGCCCATCCCGACGAATGCCCCCTGCGCGAGGTTGAGCACCTTGCTGACGTGGAACACCAGCGAGAAGCCGATGGCTAGGAGGCCGTAGATCGCGCCGGTGATCAACCCACCGATGAGAATGTTCAGGAACTCGGCCATGGGGACATCCTTGCCTGGGCCTCAGCAGGGGATCGCGAGACGGCCCTCGCTTCTACCACATTGGCACATGGCAGAAGCGAGGGCCGGACGCCACGAACGTTACGACCAAATGTCTTTTTGGCTACTTCTCTCCCCTCCGTCGGGCGCTAGCTGGTCGGGACGCCGCCGGGGCCCGAATGCGGCACGAAGGAGGTGCCGTTGAAGGTCGTGATGTAGAGGTCCCGCAGGATCGTGCCCTTGTGGTTGGTCGGGCTGGTTGTGTAATAGCCGTAGATCCCGGCCACGTGGTGGAGGTGCTCCATGTAGTTCGTGATCTGCCTGGCGGTGGCGTGGATGCCGAGCTTCTTCAACGCCCCGACGAGGAGCAGGGCCGGTGTGTACGCCAGACCCCACGGGTCGCCCCCGTGCCCGCCTGCCGCGGCGACGACCTTGTCGAAGGTCTGGACGTCCGACCTCACCGGGCCGGGCGGGAGATCCTTCGGAGGGAGGTACAGCGGGCCGGTCGGGAAGTAGAGCGTCTTCGGCAGGACGCTCTTCAGCTTCGTCAGCAGGCCGTAGCTCGCGTCGCCGTCGGTGGTGACCGTCGGGATCGAGTCCATTCCGAGCGCCGACATCCCCTTGAGCACCGTGCCGAGCGGCGACCCGGTCACCCAGATGACCAGGGCCTGCGGGTGGCTCGCCTTGATCGCCGACAGCTGGGTGGTGACGCTGGGCGCTGTCGGTGTGAAGGTCTGGTGGTCGGTCACGGTGAAACCGGACAGCTTCTTTGTCTTGAGCGCCGCCTCGAACTCTGTGTAGCCGTTCGCGCCGCTGCTTGTGGTGCCGTTGATGATGGCCACTCTCCTCAGCCCCTTCGCCTTGAAGAAGGTGAGGTACGCCTGCGCGTCGAGTGACGTCGCGATGCCCGCGGAGAACACCGTGCTTGTGGGCTTGGGGTAGTCGCCCGGCGAGAGGTCGTAGATGAACGGCCCGGAGGACGTCGCCAGCGCGTCGACCGCCCTGTTCGTGGCCGTCACGCTGCCGTTGAGGAGGAACGGAACGTGCTCGCTCACCCATTTGCTGGCGAAGGAGACCGCGGTCGACGGTGTGGAGTCGTTGTCCTTGATTGTGACCGTCATCGGATGGCCGTCGATGCCGCCGGTGGAGTTCACCTCTTTCGCCAGGACCTGGAGGGCCTTCGCCTCTGTTGCCCCCAGCGCTGCCGCGAACCCCGTTTCGGAGAGGACCGCGTGGAACACCACCGGGCTCCCCGAGAGCGCCCTCGAGCTCGACACGGCCGAAGCCGTCGTCGCAGGCACGATCCCGGCGGCGGCCAGGGCTCCAGCGGCCGCCCCGGCACAGATCACCCTGCGCAACCGGCGATTGCTCCACCTCAGTGTCATGGTTCTCCTCTTTCTGGTCTGGCTGGATCGGATCCAGCTGGGACATCCACGTGGGACGGCTCCAGGTCCCGCTGGGGCGCCGGACGGCGATGGGCAGCCGCGACGGACCCGGCGCGAAGGCCTGCACCCGGGGGGAGGCCAGGGGCGACCGGGTACGAACGCGGCGTACGTTCCGCAGCCCGTTGCACGCAATCGACGATCACGATCACTACAGCCCCCCCTGAGAAGCTCATCGCCGCCTGCGAACCCTCGGCGGTGAGTGGACGGTCACGCTGATTGTGGCAGTGACACAGTTTCTCAACACTCGGTCTCGCTGTCAAGGTCCTACCAAAGACAATTCGCGCGCAGAAGCAGGCGCTCGACGCGTGGACGGCAGAGCAGCTGGCGCTCACCCGACACGCCGGCTCCAGCCCGGAGCCCGAGGTCGCGGCCTGGGCCGTCTAGAGATCGCTCGATCCGGCTCCACGGTCGGCTCGCCCGGGCTGGGCCAGTCCAGTCGCCGTATCGCTCGGTCCGCGTCCACGGTCGGCTCGCCCGGGCCGGGCCAGTCGTGCCCTCGGACCGGGTCAGACGACGGCGGTCTCGAGCGTCTCTTTGGCGAACAGCTCGGCGGGCTCGTAGAGCCGGTCGCTCAGGTGCTGCTCGTGGAGGTACCGCAGGAACGTGCGCAGCACGTGCTCGTTCGGCGCGAGCCCGTACGGCCAGAAGTCCTCGCCCATCAGCGCCCGCACCCTCCTCGCCTCCTCGTAGCCCCACGGCAGCATGGTGGCCATCGCCGCCGTCTCCCCCAGCCGCGCCTCGGCCAGCCGCTTCGCCTCGACGAACGCGTCGAAGAGCGACCTCGCGAGCCACCGGTCCTGCTCGTAGACGTCCCGGCGCAGCGCGAGGAGGTGCATGATGGGGAAGACCCCCGTCTTCTGGAAGTACTCGCGCTCGGCAACAGGGCTGTCGGGCCAGAGCCGCCGCACGGCTGGGTGTCCTGCCGCGAAGGCCGACGGGAGCCGGGGGGTGTACAGGGCGTCGATCTCGCCGGCGACGAGCAGCTCGGAGAGCGTCCGGTCGTGGCCGATGGGCTCGATCTCGACGCCCGGAACGTCGACGGCGAGCTTCTCGACCGCGGCCCGGCGACTCCAGGCCGCCCGTCCGGTAGGAGACGGACTCGACCGGCACGCCGTACAGCTCGGCCAGCATCCCGCGGATCCACACGACCGCCGTGAGCTGGTACTCGGGCACGCCGACCACGCGTCCGCGCAAGTCCGCCGGCTCGTTCACTCCAGAGCCTGCGTGCACGTACACCCCGTTGTGCCGGAACGCCCGCGACGGGAACACCGGCACGCCCACGAACGGAGCTGTACGCGAGAGGCCGATCACATAGGAAGACAGCGAGAGCTCGGCTGCGTCGAACTCGCCGAAGCGGGCCATGCGGAAGAAGGTCTCCTCCACGGGCATCGAGAGGTACCGCAGCTCGACGCCTTGCGGCTGGACGCGGCCGTCGGCGAGCGCGGCGGTCCGGTCGTAGTCCCAGCAGGCGAGGGTGAGCGGCCGCCTCACGCCGGACACCTGCTCGGCCGTCGCGACAGCCTGGTCGCCGGCACCGTCGCCATCCGCGTCCCAGTATGCCAGGGGCAGCGTCACATCGGAGGCTCCGCGGGCACCAGCGGCACCGTGGCTGTGCCAGCGTGCGCTGCTCGCGCTACGCCAGATTGAGCTGCTCGCGGTACGCCAGAATGAGCAGCGGGGCGTGGACGCGTCCCCCGAAGGAGACGGGAGGGCGGCATGGACGGCGACAGCGCGGTGCAAGGCGAGGAGCGAGGGATCGTCTCGCCGGGCTTCGAACGGGCGCTGGACGGCCTGCGAGCGACCGGGGCCAGCACCTCGATGCGCGCGCTCGTCCGGGTCCTGGCCAAGCACGGTGCAGAAGAGGGCAGGATCCTCGCCGAGTACGAGCGCGTCTCGGCCTCGGCCAGCGATCCCGCCGTCCGGTACCTGACCAATCTCATCCTGGAGGACGAGCGCAAGCATCACCGCATGCTCGTCGACATCGCGACAGCCATGGCTTGGGACACGCTGGGCGAGCTCGAGACCTCGATCCCTCCGCTCGGCTGGGACCTCGACGAGGAGCTGGTCGCGGCGATCCGAACGTTGAGAGAGTACGAAGAAAAGGACCGCCACGAGCTCCAGACGCTCAGGAAGCAGCTACGACCCTTCGAGGACGCGACGCTGTGGGGCCTGATCGTACAGGTGATGCTGCTCGACACCGAAAAGCATGCGACGATCCTCGGGTTCCTCGAGCGCCACGCCCGACGCGATCGAACGTCCAAGTGAGCCCCTTGGCGATCTGCACGTCCAAGGACGACCGGTGGCGCCCCAGCAGCCCGGCACGGGGCGAGCGGTACGATTGCCGCCGATGAGCGCACCCGCTGTCGACGACCCACCGGTGGCGCGTGCCCCCACGTACCCGATCGAATCGGTCGACAACGTCCTTCGGCTCCTCATCCTCCTGACCGAGCGCAAGCAAGTACGCGTGTCGGAGGCGGCCTCCGAGCTCGGCACCGCCGTCTCCACCGCCCACCGGCTGCTCGCCATGCTCGTCCACCGCGGCTTCGCCGAGCAGGACCCGGAGAGCAGGATCTATCGCGTCGGGCCGGTCCTCCTGCGGACCGGCTTGCGCGCCGCCCGCGACCTCGACGTGCGCACGCTCGTGCAGCCGTTCCTCGAGCAGCTGCGCGAGCAGACCGCAGAGACGGTGCACGCCGCGGTGCTCCAAGGTGACCAGGTCCTGTTCGTCGCGTGCGCCGAGAGCCCGAATGCCCTGCGTGTCGCCTCGCGCGTCGGCAGTCTCATGTGGGCGCACTGCACGTCGATCGGCAAGGCGTGGCTCGCCTGTGAGAGCGACGAATTCCTTCGCCGGCTGTACCCGTCCCCGAGGCTTCCGGCGCTGACGGACAGGTCGATCACGTCGCGCGCTGCACTCCTCCAAGAGATCGAAGCCGCGCGCCGCGAGGGCTTCGCTCGGAACGACAACGAGAGCGAGATCGGCATCGGGTCGGTGAGCGCGGCCGCCTGCCAGCGCGACGGGCGGCCAGTCGTCTCGATCAGCGTGTCGGTCCCCTTGGCTCGCATGCCGGACCGCAGATGGGACGAGCTCGTCGCACCGCTGCTCGAGACGAAGCGCACCGTCGAAGCGGCCCTGCCCTGATCTCCGGCGAGAACCCCGCGCCGGCGTGCCCTGCGGCCCGTCCAGTTGCCGAGGAGCCGGCGTCGGCGACCCCTCTTCGTCCTTCTCGTCCTTCTTCCCGGCACGCTGGCTTCTTGGCACGCTGGCTTCTTGGCACGCTGGCTTCTTGACACGCTGGCTTCTTGACACGCTGGGAGCGGCTCCCTAGGGTACGTAGGGAAGAAACGGTTTCTGTCGCACCTTGGCGCGGTGGCGTACGCGAGTCCCGGGCCGTTCGGGCCTCCAGGTGCGGGACGAGGAGGCAGATGGCTGCGCACCCAGGCGAGCCGGTGACCACGCCGCATGGCTGAGACCACGTACTGGATCTCCGAGCACGACGTGGTGTCGGTGCTCGACCTCGCCGTGGCGCTCGAGGAGCTGCGCGCCGGGTTCGCCCACGAGGGGAACGAACTGGCAGTCGAGCTCGAGAAGACGATGCTCGGCTACGGGGACCACGCCACGCTCCACGCGCTCGGTGCGGCCTTCACCGGGCTCGAGCTCGCAGGGACCAAGGTCTGGACCCACACCCCAAGAGGGGCGGACCCGCTGCTCTGCCTGTTCGACACGCGCTCCGGCGCCCTCGTCGCCTGCATCGAGGCCTTCGCGCTCGGCCAGCTGCGGACCTCGGGGACCGCGGCGCTCGCCACCGACGTGCTGGCTCCGAAGAACGCCTCGGTCCTCGCGGTCATCGGCACCGGCAAGCAGGCACTCCCCCAGGTGGCCGCCGTCGCCCAGGTGCGCCCGCTCGCCGAGGTGCGCGCGTACAGCCGTTCCCCGGAGCGGCGCGAGGCCTTCGCCGCGAAGGTGACCGACGCGTTGGGCGTGCGCTGCCACGCGGCCGGGTCTGCAAAAGAGGCGGTCGAGGGAGCCGACGTGGTCACGCTCGTGACGAGAGCGACCGAGCCGGTGCTCCTCGACGCGATGGTCACGCCCGGCATGCACTTGAACGCCGTGGGTGCGATCGACCTCGAGCGCCGGGAGTTCGAGCCGGCGATCCTGGCGCGCTGCTCGGCGATCGTGACCGACAGCCTCTCCCAGGCGAAGCGGCTGTCGAGCGAGCTCCGGGAGTTCTTCGGCACCCAGGCCAGCACTGGTGGTGGAGTCGCCGGGAGCGCAGAGGGCGCCGGGAGCGCACACGTCGGCGGATGGAGTGGCGTCCGCACCCTGGGCGCCGTCGTCGCCGCCGGCACCCCTGCTCGCGAGCCGGGCGATGTCACGCTGTTCAAGGGCATGGGATCGGGGATCGAAGACGTCGCGCTGGGCGCGGCGGTACTGCGGCGGCTCGGGATCGGCCCGGGCGCCGAGCAGCAGCAGGTGCGCGCTCCGTCCGGCACCCTGCCGGGCTCGGTGGTCGCGCTCGGACGCCGGGGGCGCGCGGAGGTGGCGCTCGGGGGACGCACGGACGCACCGGCTCTTCGGTGAGCAGGCGATGACGAGGAAGGAAGGGGCGAGACGATGACGGACCAATTGAGCGACCAGCTGGGGGACCAACTGAGCGACCAGCTGAGTGACCAGCTGGGGGACGGCGAGCGGCAAGCGGATGCTGGCAGTGCCGCTCGGGACGACGAGCGGCCCGAACCGATCCATGCACGCTTCGTGGACCGGGTGGATGCAAGCTACCCGCCGGTCGAAGAGGTGATGTGGCCGCCGGT
>JAJYMD010000058.1 GCA_021787255.1 Actinomycetes bacterium
TCACCCACTCGCTCGCCGCGGGGATCGTGTCCGCAGTCGTCTTCCTCGTCTACTGGCAGCTCGAGAACCGCGTCATGAACCCGGTGATCATGAGCCGGACGGTCAGGGTCAATCCGTTGCTGGTCTTCGTCGCGGTGATCGTGGGTGCGGGGATCGGGATCTGGGTGGGGGGCATCTTCGGCGGCTTCGCGACCGGGCTGATCGCGATCCCCGCCGCCGCGGCCGGGCAGGCCGTCGTCCTCGACGTGCGCAAGGAGCTCCGGGCCGCCAAGGACTTGCCAGCACCCGGCGACGACGGCAGAGGACTGAGCGGGTAGCCTCGTAGTTCCCGACCGCCGATCGGGTGAGGGAGGAGAGAGCGCGGGATGACCAAGCAGGCGACGCCGCCGCCGGCGGGTGACAAACCGACCCCGACCGCTCCTCCGCCACCGCCGCCCTGGCGGCACTGGCTGTGGCTGATCGCGCTGATCCTGTTCATCGGACTGTTCTTCGTGCTCCCCACCACTCGCAAGACACCCTCGGTGACACTGACGTACAGCCAGTTCGTGAAAGACGTCTCCGCGAAGGAGGTGCGCACGGTCACGATCACGTCGAACGGGACGGCATCGGGGGTCTTGAAGAGCGGCAAGGACTACACGACCGTGATCCCGATGACCCTCGCAGGGCCTCCTTTCCTCGACAAGCTCGAGAGCGAGGGAGTCCAGGTCAAGGCGACAGCGTCGACCACCTCCTTCGGGGACGAGGTGCTCAGCTGGGCCATCCTCTTGCTGCCCTTCCTCATCATCGGCTACCTATGGGTCCGGCTCTCCCGCCGCGGTGTTGGTGGCCTTCAGGGGGCGATGGGGGTCGGCAAGTCCCGGGCCAAGATGTTCGACTCGGACCGCCCCTCCACCACCTTCGCGGATGTCGCCGGGTACACAGGCGCCAAGCGGGAGATCGCCGAGGTCGTGGAGTTCCTGAGGAGCCCCGAGCGCTACCGGCGTGCGGGCGCCGTCGCGCCGCGCGGCGTGATCATGGTCGGCCCCCCGGGGACGGGCAAGACGCTGCTCGCTCGAGCGGTCGCGGGTGAAGCGTCCGTGCCGTTCTTCTCGGTGACCGGCTCGAGCTTCGTCGAGATGTTCGTCGGGGTCGGCGCGGCGCGGGTGAGGGATCTGTTCACCGAGGCCCGCAAGCGGGCGCCCGCCATCATCTTCGTCGACGAGATCGACGCGATCGGCCAGCGCCGGAGCGGCGCGGGGACGGTCGTCTCCAACGACGAGCGCGAGCAGACGCTGAACCAGTTGCTCGCCGAGATGGACGGGTTCGACCCCTCCGAGGGCATCGTGGTCTTGGCGGCGACCAACCGCCCCGAGGTGCTCGACCCCGCGCTGCTGCGGCCAGGGCGCTTCGATCGCCAGGTCACCATCCCCCTGCCGACCCTGTCGGAGCGTGTGGCGATCCTCCGGGTGCACGCTCGGGACAAGCGGCTGGCCCCGAGCGTTGATCTCGACGTGGTGGCACGAGGGACCCCCGGCTTCTCGGGCGCGGACCTTGCGAACCTGATCAACGAGGCGGCCATTGTCGCGGTCCGCCACAACCGCGAGGTGCTGGAGGCCTCGGACTTCGACGAAGCGCGCGATCGGCTGCTCCTCGGGCGCAGGGAGGGCTCGAACGTGCTCCTGCCCGAGGAGAAGCACTCGGTCGCGGTGCACGAGGCCGGCCACGCGCTCGTCGCCGCGTACTGCCCGAAGGCTGACCCGGTGAGCAAGGTGACCATCCTGCCGGCCGGCCAGGCGCTCGGGGTGACCCAGCAGCTGCCACTGGTCGAGCGCCACCTCTACGGAGAGGACTACCTCTACGACGCGCTCGCGGTGCGCCTCGGTGGGCGGGCCGCAGAGCTCGTGGAGCTGGGCCAGGGCTCGACGGGCGCGGCGAACGACCTCGCGTCAGCGACCGACCTCGCGATCAAGATGGTGCGTGAGTTCGGGCTGTCCAAGGAGCTGGGTCCCATCGGCTACCCCGAAGGCGGGTCGGTCTTCCTGGGCGGTGGCGGCCCCGGGCTGTCGAGCCGGCCCTTCGCAGAAGAGACCCAGGCCAAGATCGACGAGCAGGTGGCTTTGCTCCTCTCCCAAGCCGAGCAACGGGCGGTCGACATCCTGCGCCAGCACCGCGCTCAGCTCCGCCAGCTCGCCGACCTGTTGCTCGCAGACGAGACGGTGGACGGTTCCGAGGTCTACAGGATCGCCGGGGTTGCCCAACCGTCGACGCCGGAGAGCGCGCCGGGGCTGGAGCCCGTGAAGGTGCCTGCAGGCAAGGGGTCGGTCGCGCCGGCGGAGGCGCCGGCAGCGACCTCGATGGTGGTCGACAGGGACCTGCGCACGTAGGAGATCACCGGGCACCGGCCCTGGCACCGTTGCCTGCGATCCTCTCCGCCGAGCGCAAGGATGTCGCGGTGCTCTCGGTTCCGCGCCGATGGTCCGACCTCGACCCCGCCTGGATGAGCGCCGCCCTCAGCCGGCGGTACCCCGGGATCGTGATCCAAGACCTCGAGGTCGGCGCCATGGAGGAGGGCACGAACGCCACGGCGCGCGTGGCGCTGTCGCTCGCCGAGGGCGACGGCCCGCCTTCGGTGTTCGTGAAAGGGCCTGGGAGGCCCCTGCACCGCATGGCACTGCTCGCCCTCGGGGCGCTTTCGACCGAGGCACGCTTGGCGGATGCCGGTGCGAGCTTCCCTCTCGAACACCCCGCCTTCCTCGCGGGTGGCGTGGACTGGCGCCGTGCTGCCTGTGTGGTGGTGACCCAGGACGTGGTGGCCGCTGGAGGGGCGCCCTGTGACGCTCGGACGCCGCTCTCCGTCGACGCCGTCCGCAATGGGCTCCAGGGCCTCGCCGCGCTGCACGCGTCGTACTGGGAGAGGCCGATGCCCGCGGCGCTCGGGTACTTGGGGTATTGGCGCCTTGGGCCGATCCTGCGCGCGATCTCGGTCGCCAGCCTTTCGCGAGGCCTTCGGCTGGCCACCGAGCACCTGGAGGGGGAGTGGTGCCTGCCCCGAGACGTCGGCGCGGGGAGGCTCTCCCGCCAGTTCCGGCGCAGCGCCGCGATCACGGCCTCGTGGCCCCGTACGGTCCTGCACGGCGATCCCCACCTGGGCAATGCCTACATCGCAGCCGACGGGCGCACCGGCTTCTTCGACTGGCAGCTCACGCGTCTCGGCCATTGGTCCCACGACGTGGGCTACTTCCTTGTAAGCGCGCTCGGGGTCGAGGACCGGCGCCGCCACGAGCGCGAGCTGCTCGCCGCCTATCTCGACGCCCTCGGCCGCGCTGGGGTGCGGCCACCGTCGGGGGCTTCGGCGTGGGAGCGGTACCGCGGGACGCCGGCGTTCGGTCTCGCGACGTGGCTACACACCCTCTCCTTCGGCTCGCTCCAGAGGACTGACGTGTGCATGGCGATCATTCGCAGGTTCGCCGCCGCCTACGAGGACCTCGAGACGGGCGGAGCCGACGTCGCCGTGCCCTGAGCCGCTCCTGGTGCCCGCACCGCCAAGCGGCCTGGCTCACCGCTCGGGCCTCTCCGGTGGTGGATACTGGCCGGCATGGACGTCACTGATCTCGACCGCGACCCGCTGCGCCAGCTCGACGAGTGGTTCGAGGCGGCGCGTGCCGCCGGGGACCCGATGCCTGAGGCGATGTGCCTTGCGACGGCCAGTCGTGACGGCGAGCCCTCGGCACGCTACGTCCTCATGCGCGGGAGGGACGAGGGCGTGGTGTTCTTCACCGACTACGGCAGCGAGAAGGCCAGGGACATCGAGCAGAACCCGAAGGCAGCGGTGGTGCTCCACTGGTACGTCCCGGTGCACCGGCAGGTGCGGATCAGCGGGACGGTCCTCAAGACCACCGCAGAGGAGTCGGACCGCTACTGGCTGAGCCGTCCCGCGGCGTCCCGGCGGAGTGCGGTCGCCTCCTACCAGAGCTCGGTCGTCGCGACGAGAGACGAGCTCGAGGCGGCGGTGGCAGCACTCGGGGACTCGGAGCCGGAACGGCCGGGACGGTGGGGCGGCTATCGCATCATCCCTGCCGTGGTCGAATTCTGGGAGGAGCAGCCGTTCCGCCTGCACGACCGCATCCGATTCCTGCGCGAGGGGGTCGGCTGGCGCGTCGAGCGTCTGGCACCATGACGAGAGCACGGCTGTGCCGTACGTGCATCAGCGCTGCGTCAGGACCGGGCCGCGCCGCTCCGCCCCGACGCGCGCACCTCTGCCTCGGCGCGTGAGAGCGGGTCGTCGCCCGCGATCATGGCGTCGATCAGTGCCTTGGTGGGAGACCCCGCAGCCAGCTCTTCTTGGAAGCGTCGAGCGAACGCACCGCTCGAGATGTCCTCGAGCGTCTCGGTGAATCGCCGTCGCAGTGCCTCCTGGTCGACGTCGGCCAGCCGGAGGAAGCCCCCGAAGGCCGCCGAATGGCCATGGAGACGCACGCCGGGGAAGAACCCGCGCTCGGCGAAGGCGTCCCAGGTGGCGCCCATCTCCCCGGACAGGTACAGCTCGAGGACGAGCGCGTCGGGAGGAAGGCCTCGTGCAGCACCGACCTCGAACGCCGAGAGCACCGCCGCGCCGAGCAGCGGCCCCACGGTCTGCTCGACGTAGAGGTCGAGCACCGCCTCGTCGGCCGCGGAGACGTGCAGGGCTCCCGAGCGCAGCGTGCCGAAGCCCGACGCGAGCGCGAGCAGGCGACGCTGGGCGTCACCCGTTGCATCCTGCTCGACGGACACGTAGCTGTAGAAGCCCTTCCCCTGGGTGTAGAGGGCTCGGATCCGTGCTCCGATCATGCGTGGGGCGAGCAGGACCACGTCGACGTCGTCAGGGGGCTTCACGAGATCGAAGGCGAGCGGGTACCCCGACGAGAAGCACAGGAGGGCGCCGGGCGCAGGCCGCACCGAATTGGCGGGGGCGAGCATGTCGGTCAGGACCTCGTCGGGCAGTGCGAACCACAGCACGTCGTAGCGCGCCAGCGCGTCCGCGATGTCCAGCACCTCGAAGCCGTCCTCGCGGGCCTGTCGGCCATCGGCGTCTTGGCGGCTGGCGACCACGACCTCGAGACCGCTGTCGCGCAGGTTCAGGGCCGCCGGGCGCCCGAGGTTCCCGTACCCGACGACGGCGATCCGCCGACCCTCGAGGGCGCTCGGGTCTGCGTCGCTCTCGTGGTACCAGGTGGCCATGGGGCCCTTCTCCTTCCAGCTCGGACTTCCGCCGTTGGCCCGTTGGCTCGACTGGGCATCGGATCGCCCCGGCGTACCGGGGGGATCGGTCCTCATGCTACGGCGGGAGGAAGCCCGCAGCCTCGGTCAGCGCCGGGCGCGCGGGAGCTGGAACCTGGCGACCGAGAACCCGAAGAGGACCGGGATGTCCACGGCGAAGATGAAGAGCGACAGGGTGAGCAGGACGAGCATCCCCCCGCGCGTCCCGTCGTAGACGAAGACGTACTCGAGGATTCCGGCGATGACCGCGTAGGCGAGGAGCGCCCACTTCGCCACGACGAAGAAGGTGTCCCAGGCAAAGTCGCGAAGACCGGCGACGGGACTGACCGGGGAGCAGGACTGATGGGAGCCGCACAGCGGGAGCCCGAGGGCGGTGATCACTGGCGCGAGGCGCGGCCTGGGCGCCGCCGCGCCCCCGACGCTTCGGCGCCTCTGCCGGCTCGCGTAGCGTGACGCGGATGGAGGTGTTGCTGGTCCGGCATGCACATGCCGGCGCGAAGGACCGTTGGAGTGGCGACGACCGGCTTCGCCCACTCAGTGCGCGCGGGCGGGGCGAGGCCCTCGCCCTGGTCGAGCTGCTCGCGCCCTACCGGCCCCGGCAGGTGCTCTCCAGCCCGCTCCTGCGTTGCGTGCAGACGGTACAGCCCCTCGCGGCGCACCTCGGCCTGCCGGTCGAGACCTCCGAGGCTCTCGGGCCGCGGGCAGATCGAGATGCTGCGCGCCTGGTGCGGTCCCTCGCTTCGGGGACCCGTGCCGTCGTGGTCTGCACGCACGGAGAGACGATCGAAGCGCTCCAGAGGCGGCTGGCACGCCCCGGACACCTCGCCTTCGGGCCGGGGAGCGAGCACGAGAAGGGCTCGGTGTGGGTGCTCGGCGGGAGCGGCGGCCGATTCGCCGACGCCATCTACCTGCGGCCGGGACAGGGTCCGAGGAGGGTCCTGAACGCGCAGCGATCGCCGCACGCAGAGTCCTGAGGACGCGCAAGGTTTGAGGTCGAGAGGACGTCGGTAGAATTGATCAGCCTGGTCCGATGGCCAGGTGCCAGCCAATGACGAGGCCCCTGGTAACCCCCCTCCGCCCCAGGGGCTTCGTCGCGCTGGGCGCCCGAGCGGTGCGCCAGGGCCGTCAGGACCTCAGCTCCGGGAAGTCCTCCTCGCGCCACTCTGCGGCACGCGAGGGGTGCGACTCCTCGCGTGCGCGCAGCTCGACTCGCCGGATCTTGCCGGAGATGGTCTTCGGCAGCTCGAAGAACTCGATGCGACGGACCCGCTGGTAGGGAGCGAGGCGGGCGCGGGCGAAACGCAGGATGTCGAGCGCGGTCTCGCGGGAAGCCTCGGCACCTGGCGCGAGCGCGAGGTAGGCCTTCGGGACGCTCAGGCGGACTTCGTCGGGAGAAGGGACCACGGCTGCCTCTGCCACGGCCGGATGCTCGATGAGGACGCTCTCGATCTCGAACGGGCTGATCTTGTAATCGGAGGACTTGAACACGTCGTCGGTCCGTCCGACGAACGTGAGGTAGCCGTCCTCGTCGCGCGTCGCGACGTCACCGCTGTGGTAGTAGCTGCCGCCGAGCCCGCCGTCGCGGTCGTCGAGGTACCCCGCCATGAGGTTGACCGGCTCGGCGGCGAGATCGAGGCAGAGCTCGCCTTCCCCGGGTCCCTCGACCGGCGCGCCCGTCGTGACGTCGACGAGCACGACCGGCACCCCGGGCAGCGGGCGCCCCATCGAGCCCGGTTTGACCGCCGCGCCCGGCGGGTTCCCCACGGAGCAGGTGGTCTCCGTCTGCCCGTAGCCGTCACGGATGGTGAGCCCCCACTTCTGGCGAACCTGGGCGATGACCTCGGGGTTCAGCGGCTCTCCGGCGGCGACGAGCTCCCGCAGTGTGCCCGGACCGCCGGAGAGGTCCGACTTGATGAGCATGCGCCAGACAGTGGGCGGCGCGCAGAACGTGGTGACCCGCTCTTGTCGAAGGCGGGCCAGCAACGCGTCAGGGTCGAAGCGTGCGTAGTCGAGCACGAGCACCGTGGCCTCCGCCGCCCAGGGCCCGAAGAAGCACGACCACGCGTGCTTGGCCCATCCTGGTGACGAGATGTTGCAGTGCACGTCGCCTGGCCGGGTTCCGAGCCAGTACATCGTCGAGAGGTGGCCGACCGGGTAGGAGATCTGCGTGTGCTCGACGAGCTTCGGCCGGCTCGTGGTGCCTGAGGTGAAGTAGAGGAGCAGGGGGTCGAGCACCCTGCTGCCAGGGTGCTCGATCACCGTGGCCTCGAGCGCGTAGGCCTCCTCGAGGTCCTGCCATCCAGGCGCCCGTCCGACCGAGATCCGGCCGTAATCGCCCGCCACGTCGTCGAACTTCGGCGCGTCGGCGGGCGCGCACACGACGAAGCGCGCCTTCGAGCGCACCACGCGGTCCTCCAGCTCCGACGGCCCGAGCGCGGTGGTGGTCGGGACGAGGACGCCCCCGAGCTTCATGGCGCCGAGCATCGTCTCCCACAGCGCGACCTGGTTGCCGAGCATCAGGAGGATCGGGTCGCCGGCGCGCACCCCCTTGCCTCGAAGCCACGAGGCCACCTGGTCCGAACGCGTGGCCAGCTCGTCGAACGTGCGGGCTCGGCGCGTCCCGTCCTCGCTCGCGATCACCAATCCCGGGCGTGGATTGCCGCGCGCGATCGGGTCGAACCAGTCGTGCGCCCAGTTGAACACGGGTCCGACGTCGGGGAACGAGAATGGCGTCCGCTCGGGATCGCTCGCGGCCCTGAGCTCGATGAGCTGGTCGCGCGCGGCCCGGTACGCAGCCGTGGCAGGCCGTTCCTCCGCTGAGGACGAGCCGGGAGCGAAGGTGGGAGGCGGGATCTCAGAAGAAGTCGGCTCCATGCACATCTCCCCTCCTCTTGGCCCTGCCCGGTCCTGCAGCACGACGCGGTCGACCTGCGTTGGCGCGCCCGTCGGTGCGACGCTAGCAAGCCGCCTCGCGCGCGTGCGCGGCGTGCCCGCGCGGGTTCTGGCAAGGTGTGAAAAATGCACGTGCTCGTCGTGAACGCTGGGTCCAGCAGCCTGAAGCTCTCTCTCCTCGGAGAGAGCGACGAGCTCGTCGCCGCCGACGAGCTCCACCGCCAAGGCGGTCTCGCGGGGGACCGTGCCCTCGGAGACGCGCTCGAACGGTTTCTGGACGCTTCGCCGACGGCCGACGCCGTCGGGCATCGCATCGTCCACGGCGGCGAGGAATTCGTCGAGCCGCTCGTCATCGACGCGGAGTCCGACCGAGAGCTCGGGCGCCTGGCGGACCTGGCGCCGTTGCACAATCCGCCGGCGCTCGCAGCCGTCCACGAGCTTCGCCGGCGCCGGCCGGGGCTCGTGCAGGTCGCCTGCTTCGACACGAGCTTCCACGCGACCCTCCCTGCGAAGGCGTCGGCCTACGCGCTGCCGCGGCGCTGGCGTGAAGAGCTCGGGATCCGGCGCTTCGGCTTCCACGGTCTCAGCCACGCGTGGGCGAGCGTGCGAGGTGCCGAGCTGCTCGGCCGCCCGCTGTCCTCGACGCGCCTGGTCACCGCGCACGTCGGCGCGGGGGCGTCTCTCGCCGCGGTGGACGCGGGGAGGTCGGTCGACACCACGATGGGCTTCACTCCGCTGGCGGGCCTGGTGATGGCGACGAGACCCGGAGACGTGGACCCCGGCGCTGTGCTCTGGGCGCTGCGCCACGGGATCCGCCTCGACGAGGCCGAGCAGGACCTCGAACGCCGCTCCGGCCTCCTCGGCCTCTCGGGACGATCGGGGGACCTGCGCCAGGTGATCGAGTGGGCCGACGCAGGCGACGCAGCGTGCGGCGCCGCGTACGAGGCGTACGTCTACCGTCTGCAGCGAGAGATCGGGTCGATGGTCGTGGCGCTCGGAGGGCTCGACGCGCTGGTGTTCACGGGCGGGGCGGGGGAAGGATCCAGGAGACTGCGCGTC
>JAJYMD010000197.1 GCA_021787255.1 Actinomycetes bacterium
CCGCAGGTCTCGTCGTCGAGGTCCGACGACTGCTCGAGCGCGGCGCGCCCTTCGTCTACGCCTACTACGACGGCATCGACCGCACCGCGCACGTCTGCGGGCTGGACGACCACTACGACGCGGAGCTGCGGGCCGTCGACAGGATGGTCGGCGACCTCCTCGAGGTGCTCGCGCCCGGCGCGGTGCTGGTCGTCACCGCCGACCACGGACAGGTCGAGGTCGGCTCGTCGATCGAGGTGTTCGGCGGCGACGTGATGGACCACGTGACGCTCATCTCCGGAGAAGGGCGGTTCCGCTGGCTGCACGCGCGTCCGGGGGCCAAAGCGGAGCTTCTCGCGGTGGTGTCCGAGCGCTACGGCAGCGTGGCGTGGGTGCGAGACGCCGACCAGATCGTGGACGACGGCTGGCTCGGCGGCGTTCCCTCCCCGGAGGTGCGCGCCCGTCTCGGCGATGTCGCCCTCGTGCCGTTCGCGCCCACCGCTTTCTTGGACCCGGCCGACACCGGCGAGCAGCGTCTGGTCTGCCGGCACGGCTCGCTCACCTCCGACGAGATGCTCGTCCCTCTCTTGGCGTGGGGGGCGCAGCGGTGAGCGGGCGTGCGGGGGTCGGGCGTGTGCTCGAGGGCCGTCCTCTGGCATCATCGAGGGCATGAGCATCGAGCGCACGAGCGCGGCGCAAGAGCCGACGCCGCAGACGCCGACACAGCCCGGCGCGGCGGTCTCTCCGGACGAGGTCCTGCCGGCACCCGGCAGGGCGGCCTCTTCCACATCGGGCACCGCGGCCGATGGTGCCGACAGCGCCGACGACAAGGGTGAGCGCCGTGAGTCCGTCGAGGAGCCCGGCAAGGTGATGCGGATCGGCACGATGGTGAAGCAGCTCCTCGACGAGGTCCGTCAGGCGCCGATGGACGAGGCCGGACGTGCGAGGTTGAAGGAGATCTACGAGCAGTCGATCCGCGAGCTCTCCTCGGGGCTCTCACCGGACCTCTCCGAAGAGCTCGACCGCATGGTGTTCCCCTTCGATCAGGAGGTGCCCTCCGAAGCCGAGCTCCGCGTGGCCCAGGCTCAGCTCGTCGGATGGCTGGAAGGGCTGTTCCACGGCATCCAGGCGACGCTGGTGGCCCAGCAGCTGGCGGCCAGGGCGCAGCTCGACCAGATGCGCCAGCGCGGGCTGCCGCGCCCGGTGACCGACGAGCTCGGCACGGCGCCGCGCCCCGGGACGTACCTGTAGCGGCTCACCACCCCTCAGGCGGCTCACCGCCCCCCGAGCGGCTCCACCGCCGCGCCCGAGGGCTCACCGCCCCCCGAGCGGCTCCACCGCCGCGCCCGAGCGGCTCACCGCCGGCCGCCGCTCCCGCCCTGGTCATGGGCCTGCTTGATGTGAGCGTTCGCCTCGGGTTGTAGAATCGCGTCATGCCGATGGTGGTCACGACGAAGGATTGCACGGCGCTCAGCGACGCTGAGCTGGAGGAATTGGCCGACCTCGGAGTGGAGCGCTCCGGGTTCGACATCGGGTTCCTTTCCAAAGAGCGCGAGGAATGGGTGCTGGTGACGACGGTCCGCGACGGGAGGAAGCTTCGCGGCTACTCCTTCTGCACGCTCGAACGGATCGGCGGGACGCCGTCGCTGCTCGTCGGCGTGGCATCGGTGGACCGGACCAGCAGGGCGGAGGCCGCGCTCAAGGCCATGATGGCGGACCAGTTCCGACGAGCGTTGCTCGCGTTCCCAGACGAGGACGTGCTCCTCGGGACGCGGCTGCTCGGGGCGGACGGCTTCCGCGCCTTTGCGGGGCTGAGCGACGTGGTCCCGGCCGCGGGTCATCGCGCGTCGGGCGAGGAGCGGGCGTGGGCCCGGCGACTCGCCAAGCGCTTCGGCGCCGAGGGCAGGCTCGACGACCGCTCCTTCGTCCTGAAGGGCGACGGCGCCGCCCCTGCCGGGGGCCTGGACTTCGTGCACCCGAAGGCGAAGGTTCCCGAGGGTGTCGAGGAGCTGTTCGCGCAGGTCGACCCGACGCGCGGCGACCGTCTGGTCGCGTTCGGCTGGGCGATGGCCGAGGACCTCGCGGGAGGCAAGTTCTCTCGCTGACGGGCTGGTTGACCACGCGAGAGGGGTGTCCGCCCGTCCCTTCGTGCCGGACCCCGGGGAGCGCCCGGATCATCGCTCCTGCGCCGGCCCTCGAAGTGCTCTGCTGTCAGCCCTTGGGGAGGATCGCCGCGCAGACCTTGTAGCAATGGCCCGCGCGCGGGTTGCTCAACTCGACGAGCAGGTAGTGCGGCGCGAAGCCGAGCGCGGTCGCAAGCGCCTTTCCCGACAGCCGGTCACGGCGGGACGCGTCGAGGGCTCGAACGGCACGGCCGTCCTCGACGGGGAGCCAGACGTCGTCACGCTCCCAGCCGAAGCGCACCCAGGTCGACCCGTCGCCGAGACGCCGCATGAGCTGCGGACCGCGCGTCGGGTGGACGAGCGCCACCGACGGGCGGAGCCCGTGAAAGTCCCAGTAGGGCGCTGACGGCCCGTAGAAGCCGAGCAGGGGGCCGTCGGGGGCGGCTGCGAGCCTGGCGAGCATCGCGCGCACCCGCCTGCCCTCGAGCCTCCCGACCTGACGCGGGGGAGCGGCGACCGTCGCGGCCTCGGGCTGGGCGAGGTCGTCGTGCTCGGGATCGTCGGCCAGCGTCGCCTCGACGAGGTCGAAAGGCGCGAGGTCCGGTGTGTGGCCGGCGGGCCAGGGGATCCGGAGCCGCAGCAGCGAGCCGGACGCGAGATCGATCGCCGTCGTGCCGTCAGGCCCGCACGCGAGCACGAGGACGAGGAGCTCGGCGCCGCCTTCCAGGAGCGTCCGGTCGCGCCGCACGACGCCCCGCAGCAACGCGCGGCCCTGGCGCGTGGGCCTGCCGGCACGAGCGGCCGCCGGTGCATGCAGTCCCTGGCGTCTCGTGCCCAGCACGCCGCTGCCCTCCTCGGTGGTCGTTCGAGCCGGATGCCCTCGCGGGTGGGCCGAGCCTACCGGCGGGACCGAGCCCGCCGGTGGGACCGGCGGCGGCCGGCCTGTCCCGTGGCACGCCGGGGCCTAGCGGCGGGACGGGACGGCGAGGCGCTCGAGCTGGGCTCGGAGCGTGGCCGGGTCGCGCGCGGGCCGCTCGCAGACGAAGTCCCGGCACACGTACGCCGCGCCGCTCGCGCGGCCTTGCCACAGCGGGCCCGCGTCCGGTGCTCCCCAGGCGACGACCGCGTCCGGGAGCCAGCGGCGCCGGACCTCGTGGAGGAGCTCGGGCCGGTCCCCCACGACGACCACCTGCGCGGCGCGCTCGGAGAGCGCCAGCGCGGACAGCATGTCCGCGACCGCGAGCGGCTGGTCGGCCGCGAGAGGCAGCGCGAGCTCCACGATGCGCGCTCCAGCGTCGCTCCAGCGCGCGTTGCCGGTGAAGGCGCCGAGCCGCAGGAGCGCGATCGCCGCCGCCGCGTTGGCGGAGGGCAGGGCGCCGTCCACGAAGTCCTTCGGGCGCGCGACGAGCACCTCGGCGTCGCGCCCGGTCGTGAAGAGGCCACCGAGCTCCTCGTCCCAGAACAGCGTGAGCAGGCCGTCGGCCGCCTCTTCGGCGCGCCCGATCCAGCGGGAGTCGCCGCTCAGCGTCGCGAGCCACGTGGCGCACTCGACCACCCACGCGTAGTCGCCGGCGAACGCCGGGACGCCGCTGTCGGCGGAGCGCAGCCAGCGGCCGTCGGCGCGGCGGTTTCGCGCGAACAGGAAGTCACCGGCCGCGAGCGCTCGCCGTCCCCAGTCGTCTTGCGCGCAGGCCCATGCGGCCTCGGCGAGCGCGGCGGTGAACATCGCGTGCCATTCCGTGAGGACCTTGTCGTCGCGGGCGGGCTGGGGGCGACGGCAGCGGGCGGCGAGGAGCGCCCCTCTTGCGGCCTCCACCTCAGGCGGCCTGGCGAGCCCGGCCCCGAGGGGGCGGTGCAGCACGCTGCGCCCCTCGAGGTCGCCCAGCTCGGTCACGCCCCACCAGTCGCACACCTGAGCGGCCAGATCGGCGGCATCGCCGTCGCTGCACGCCCCGCGTGGCGAGCGCTCCGCCGCGAGGGCCGCTCGGATCTCGGCGGGCGTCCAGGTGGCGTGCCCGCCCTCCACGCCTGCCGCGTCCGCGTCGAGCGACGAGCAGAACCCGCCCTCGGCGGTCGACAGCTGGGAGGTCACGAACTCGACGGTCTCCCGGACGACCTGGAGGTATGTGGGAGAACCGGTCACCTGCCAGGCGTGGAGGTAGGCGCGTGCCAGCTGGGCCTGGTCGGTGAGCATCTTCTCGAAATGGGGGACGAGCCAGCGGGCGTCGGTCGAGTAGCGAGCGAAGCCGCCCTCGAGGTGGTCGTGGATGCCGCCGGCAGCCATCGCGTCGAGCGTGGTCGTCGCCATGAGCAGCGGATCGACGCGGTCGGGCCGCTGCTCGTGCTCGTGCTCGTGCTCGTGCGCTCGTGGTGCGCGCAGGCACAGGTCGACGAACGCCGCCCTCGGGAACTTCGGAGCCGGTCCGAAGCCGCCCCACGCCGGATCGAAGCGATCGGCGAGCTCGGCGACCGCACGTCTCGAAAGCTCGTCCCAACCTGGCCTTTCGTGCGCGGCCAGCGGCACGAGCCGGTCGACCACGCGCGTCTCGCGCTCGAGCGCGTGCGCGAGCGACGATGCCTGGGCGTCGACCTCTGCCCGGCGGGTCCGCCATGCGTCGGCGACCGCCTCGAGCACCCGCCGGAACGACGGCAGCCCGCGGCGGTCCGTCGGGGGGAAGTAGGTCCCGGCGAAGAAGGGCCGGCCGTCGGGCGTGCAGAAGACCGACATCGGCCATCCGCCCGAGCCGGTCATCGCCTGGACCGCCGCCATGTAGAGCGCGTCGAGGTCGGGGCGCTCTTCCCGGTCGACCTTCACCGAGACGAACGCGTCGGCGAGCAGCTCGGCGATCGTGGGGTCCTCGAAGCTCTCGTGGGCCATGACGTGGCACCAGTGGCACGCGGCGTAGCCGATGGAGACGAAGAGCGGCTTGTCCTCGTCACGGGCCCTCGCGAACGCGTCGTCGCCCCAGGGGTACCAGTCGACCGGGTTGTCGGCGTGCTGGCGCAGGTACGGGCTGGAGGCCTCGCGCAGGCGGTTCACCACGCCGATGGTACGTGGGCACCCGCGACGTGCCGCCCCGCGCGAGGCGCGCTCGGCGCTTGGCGGCTGACCGGCGCCGAAGCGCGAACGCGAAACGGTTCGGTACGGTTGTCGGCCGTGGACGTCCGTCTGGACGGCAAGGTCGTGCTGGTCACGGGTGCGAGCCGCGGGATCGGCCTGCAGATCGCGCGGCGCTGTGCCGAGGCGGGCGCTGCGGTGATGCTGTCGTCGAGGAAGGCCGGCGCGCTCGAGGCGGCCGCTCGCGAGCTCATGGGTGCCGGCGGCGAGGTCGCCTGGCACGTCGCGAACGCAGGGGACGCCGAGCAGGCTGCGGCGTGCGTGGACGCGACCGTCGAGCGGTTCGGGTCGCTCGACGTCCTGGTGAACAACGCCGCCACGAACCCGCACTTCGGACCGCTCATGGAGATCGAGCGCTCGCAGGCGGCGAAGACCCTCGAGGTCAACCTCCTCGGTGTCCTCGCGTGGTGCCAGGAGGCGCACCGCGCGGCGCTGCGCGACCGGGGAGGGTCGATCCTGAACATCGCGTCCGTCGGCGCGTTCGGCCCGGAGCCCGGCATCGGCTGGTACAACGCGACGAAGGCCGCGCTGGTCCACCTGACCCGCCAGCTCGCCTACGAGCTGGGCCCTTGCGTGCGGGTGAACGCGCTCGCGCCCGGGCTCGTGCGCACGCACTTTGCCCGTGCCCTCTGGGAGCCCCGGGAACAGGAGGTCGCCTCGCTGCTGCCCACCGGGCGGATCGGTGAGCCCGACGACGTGGCGAAGGCCGCGGTGTTCCTCGTCTCCGACGCGGCCTCGTGGATCACCGGCACCGTGCTCACCGTCGACGGCGGCACGACCACCTTGCCCTCCGGGGGCATCGGCTGACCGGGCGGCCGCTCACGACAGGGCGGCCCTGAGCACCTTGCCCTCCGGGGGCATCGGCTGACCGGGCGGCCGCTCACGACAGGGCGGCCCTGAGCACCTTGCCCGACGGGGTCCTCGGCAACCGATCGCAGAGCACGAGCTCCTTGGGCGCTGCCCACGGCGCCAGGGTCTCGCGGACCGTCTCGACGAGGGCGGGGAGTGCCGGGGGCGTTGCAGGGTCCGCCGGCACGACCCAGGCGACGACGCGCTCGCCCCACTCGTCGTCCGGCCGCTTCCACACCGCGACCTCCGCCACCGAGGGAAGGGTCCCGATGGCCCGCTCGACGGGGCCAGGCCAGACCTTCTCGCCGCCGGTGGTGATCACCTCGGCGAGCCTCCCGTGGACGGTGAGGCAGCCCTCCTCGATCCGGCCCGCGTCGCCGGTCGGGAACCACCCGCCCCCTCCGTCCGGTCCGGGGACCTTCGGGTCGGTCCCGTCGCGGTACGCGCGCAGGAGCATCGGTCCGCGCACGAGCACCTCGCCCTCAGCGCCCTCGCCGTCGTGTCCGGTCCCGATCGCCACCTCCACGCCGTCGAGCGGGAGGCCGTCGTAGACGACGCCCGACCCGGTCTCGGTCATCCCGTAGGTGGTCACGACGTTGGCGGGGAGCACCTCGGGGGGCGCTGCGCCGCCGAGCAGGATGCAGGTGAACAGCGTGGGGTCGGTCCGCCGGAGCGCGGTCGCAACGAGCGACACGTGGGTCGCGCCGGTGAGCCGGGCGGCAGCCTCGACCGCGTCGGTGTCGAAGCCCGGGAGCACCGTGCAGGGGGTCCCGGTCACGAGCGCGCGCGTGAGCACCGACAGGCCGCCGATGTGCGCGAGCGGGAGGCACGCGAGCCACCGGTGCCGCGCGGGATCGACGCCGAGGCGCGCGGTGGTCGCGCGGGCGCTCGCCACGATCGCGGCGTGCGTGAGCACGACGGCGCGCGGCGCTCCGGTCGATCCGCTCGTCGCGATCACGACTGCGTCCCCTTCTTCGACCGGGACTCCCCCGCAGAGCGCGACGACCTCGCCGCCAGAGGAGAGCAGCTTGGTCGGCGCGAGCGCGCGGACGAGCTCGCGCCGGGCGGCGAGGGGCAGGCGCGGGTCGAGCGGGGCGACCGCGTCGCCGGCGTCCCAGATCGCTCGCAACGCGTCCAGGAACCCTGGTCCACCAGGGAGATCGATTGCGACGAGCTGCGGCACGGCCGGTAGGTTAGGGCTCCGTGGACACGGTGGTCTCCGGCAAGCCCATGGATCCGCTCGACGAGCTGCGCGCGCTGCCGCTTCCGCGGTTTGAGGCGTCGGGCGACTGGCGAGACATCCGCTACGAGACGGCCGAGGGGATCGCGAGGATCACGATCTGCCGCCCCGAGGTGCGCAACGCGTTCCGTCCACGGACCCTCTTCGAGCTCTCGGCGGCCTTTGGGCTCGCGAGGGACGACCCGGAGATCGGCGTCGTCGTGCTGCGCGGCGAGGGGCCGGACGCGTTCTGCTCCGGCGGCGACCAGCGGGTCCGCGGCGACGACGGCTACGTCGGGGACGACGCGCTCGCGCGCCGGGGCATCGGGCGGCTCAACGTGCTCGACCTGCAGGTGCAGATCCGCCGGCTCCCGAAGCCGGTCGTCGCGAGCGTCGCGGGCTACGCGATCGGGGGCGGGCACGTGCTGCACCTCGTGTGCGACCTCACGGTCGCGGCGGACAACGCGCGCTTCGGCCAGACCGGCCCCAGGGTCGGCAGCTTCGACGGCGGCTACGGCGCAGGCCTGCTGGCCCGTACGATCGGGCTCAAGCGGGCGAAGGAGATCTGGTTCCTCTGCCGCCAGTACGACGCGGCCCAGGCGCTCGAGTGGGGACTCGTGAACGCGGTCGTCCCGCTGGAGGAGCTCGAGCAGGAGACCGCGGCGTGGTGCCGGCGGATGCTCGCGCTGAGCCCGATCGCGCTGCGCATGCTGAAGGGCGGCTTCCACGCGGCCGACGACGGCCTCGCAGGGATCCAGCAGCTCGCCGGTGACGCGACCATGCTCTTCTACATGACCGAAGAGGCCCAGGAGGGGAGGGACGCGTACGTCGAACGGCGTGCGCCGGACTTCTCCAGGTTCCCCCGCCGCCCATGACCCTCCCATGAGCGCGGCCCCCGCGGCGATCCCCGGGCCGCTGGCGCGCTGGGTCGTCGGTGCCCGGCCGCGCACCCTCGCGGCGGCCGCCGTCCCGGTCGTGGTCGGCACCGCGGTGGGGTGGTGGTCGCGCACCGGCGCGCTCGCAGGCGCCCGGCTGGTCGCCGGCCCGGGCGCGGTCCTCTGGTGGCGTGCGGCGATGGCCCTCGTGGTCGCGCTCGCGGTCCAGGTCGGGACCAACTACGCGAACGACTACTCCGACGGCGTGCGCGGCACCGACCAAGGGCGGGTCGGGCCGCTGCGGCTCGTCGCGTCGGGCGCGGCGGCGCCCGGGTCGGTCCGGCTCGCCGCCCTCGTCTGCTTCGGTGTCGCGGGCGTGGCGGGGCTTGCGCTCGCGGCGGCCACGACGTGGTGGCTCGTCCCCGTCGGCGCCGCGTGCTTCGCCGCGGGATGGCTGTACACCGGGGGGCCGAAGCCCTACGGCTACCTCGGCCTCGGCGAGGTGTTCGTGTTCCTCTTCTTCGGCGTCGTCGCGACGGTCGGCTCGGCGTACGTCCAGGCTCGCTCGTTCGACCTGTGGTGGGCGTGCGTCCCCGTGGGCCTGCTGTCCACCGCGCTGCTCGAGGCGAACAACCTGCGCGACATCGCAGGGGACGCGGCGGCGGGCAAGCGGACGTTCGCCGTGCGCCTCGGTCCGAGACGCGCCAGGTGGCTCTACGTGGGGTCGCTCGCCGGCGTCGTCGCGGGCGTCGCGGGCGTCGCAGCGGTCCGCCCGTGGGCCCTGCTCGCGCTCGGCGGGCTCGCGCTCGCGCTGCACCCCGTGCGCGCCGTGCTCAGGGGGGCGAAGGGCCGGGAACTGGTGGCGGTGCTGGGGAGGACCGGCCGGATGCAGCTCACCGTCGGCGCGCTGCTCGCGCTTGGGATCCTGTTGTGAGCCGCGCCGCCAGCCCCAGCCCGTCAGGGCGCCGCACCCGCCGCGTCC